>NZ_JBNBPO030000012.1:0-118187 GCF_051280635.3 Nocardioides proteolyticus
GCGGAGAGGCCGGCTCCGGCGAACGCATCGAGGACGAAGCCCGCGAGCCGCGGGGAGAACACGGCGTCGCCCTCCGCCACCCGCCCGATGGCGTCCACCAGCTCCGGCCCGGTGATCGTCTTGGTGACGTAGCCTCGGGCGCCGCCACGGATGGTGCCGATCACGTCCTCGGCCGCGTCGGACACCGACAGGGCGAGGAAGCGGACGTCCGCGCTGGCCACCCTGCGGATCACCTCCACGCCGCCGCCGCCGGGAAGGTGCACGTCCAGCAGCACCACATCGGGCTGGTGGGCCCCTACGGCGGCGACCGCCTCGTCGACGTCCGCGGCCTCCGCCACCACCTCGACCCGACCCGCGCCCGTGGCCGCGAGCTCGGCCGTCACGCCACGTCGGAACATCGCGTGGTCGTCGACGACCACCACCCGCACCGGTCCGGTCACTGCTCCTCCTCCTCGTCGCGGGCCAGGTGCAGCCGCACCTCCGTGCCCTCGCCCGGCGTGCTGCGGACCTCGGCCCGCCCGCCGTGGCGCTCCATGCGGTCGATGACGCTGCGCCGGACGCCGAGCCGGTCCTCCGGGGTCGCGGCGGGGTCGAACCCGGCGCCCCGGTCGCGGACGAAGACGTCGATCCCGTCGTCGGCGACCTCGGCGTAGACGTCGATCCGCGGCACGCCGGCGTGCTTGGCGGCGTTGGTGGTCGCCTCCCGGGCCGCGGCGACGATCGGCCGGGTCGCCTCGACGTGGTCGCAGTCCCCCACGGCAACCACGTCGACGGTGACGCCGTAGGCGTCCTCGACGTCGGCCGCCATCGAACGCAGCGCGCTGGCGACCGTGGCGTCGTCCATCGACTCGCCCGCATAGAGCCAGGCGCGCAGGTCCCGCTCCTGGGCCCGGGCCAGGCGCGCGGCGTCGGCGGGGTTCTTCTGGATCAGGGCCAGCGTCTGGAGGACCGAGTCGTGCAGGTGGGCCGCCACGTCGGCCCGCTCCTGCGTGCGCACCCGCTCCGCCCGCTCGTCGCTCAGCTCGGTGACCAGCCCGTACACGAACGGGGCGACGACGATCGCGAGCCCGGCGGTGGCGAGCAGGACCGCGATGGTGGCGTCGCGGGCGAGGGCCAGCGAGCCGTCCCGGAGCAGGAACAGCACGAGCGCGACCACCACCAGGGCCAGCCCGGCGGCGATCCGGGTCCAGGCCGCCCAGCCGCCGCGGCCGAGCACCACGCGCGTCGGGTCCACCCGCCCGGTGGCGTCGAGCCAGCGCTCGCGCTGAGCCTCGTCGGCCTGCCGCCAGAGCAGAGCGACGCCGATGACCGCGATGCCGACGGGCCAGACCCACCACCCGTTGCCCAGCACCGCCTCCAGGGCGAAGATCGCACCGAGGGCGAGGACGGCGAGGATCACCACCGGTCCGAGGTCGGAGAACCGCCGGGCGCGGCCGGGCCGACGCCCGTCCCGGGTCGCGCTCTCGAGACCCGGCGCCAGGACCGACGCGGGCGGGCCCGCGGGCAGCAGCGCCCACAGTGCGGCGTAGGCGGCGATGCCGGCGCCACCGGCCACGGTCGCGATCACGAAGGCCACGCGCACGACGACCACCGAGACGCCGAGGTGGGCGGCGAGCCCGGCCGCGACGCCGCCCACGACCGGCTCACGCAGGTCGCGCCAGGCGCGTCGTACGTCGCGGGGAGCGTGTGTCCCGGGCGTGCCCACAGTGGTCGTCATCGTGGCTCCATCGTCACACAGCGGCACCGGCTCCAGGAGGGGGAAGAACCCTGACGCCACCCTGAGCCCGCGCACCGTCCACCGCCCCAGGATCAGGGGCGACCCCGATGGTGGGAGGGCGCCCGATGCAGCAGGCTCGACCCATGAGCACGACACCACCCGAAGCCCCGACCGAGGCCGCGGACCCGCGGGAGCCCGGCGACCACGGGCCACGGGTCACCAAGGACGAGGTCCGCGACCTGGCGAGGATCCGTCGCAGCCGCACCGACCGCAAGGTCGCCGGCGTCGCGGGCGGCCTGGCCCGCCACCTCGACATCGACCCGCTCCTGCTCCGCGTGGCGTTCGTGGTCCTCACGTTCTTCGGCGGTGGCGGCCTGATCCTGTACGGCGTCGCCTGGCTGATCGTGCCGGAGGACGAGACCGACGACGCCGTGGTCCGGCTCGACGACAGCGTGCGCGCGATCGCCCTGATCGTCACCGGGGTCTTCGCGGCGGCGTCGATCGTGGGCGACTCGTTCGGCGGACCGGCGTTCCCGTGGCCGCTGATCGTGGTCGGTGGCGTGCTGCTGGTGGTGTTCGCGTCCCGGGAGTCGCTGAGGCCCGGCGGCCCGCGGCATCCGTGGTTGCGGGGCGAGACGGACGAGATGCCGCACCCCGCGACCGGATCGGCCGCCGGGAGCACCTATCCGGGATACCGGCCGGCCCCGCCGCCGCCCGCCCGACCCGGCGACCCGCGCCGACGCGGCCCCCTGCTGTTCCTGTTCACCCTGGCGCTCGCCGCCCTGGGCGTCGGTGTGCTCGGCACCGTCCACCTGACGGGCGCCGACGTCCCGGCCTCGGCGTACCCGGCCACCGTGATGGCGGTCTGCGGCCTGATGCTGCTCGTGGGCGCCTGCTACGGGCGGGCAGGTGGCCTGATCCTCGTCGGTCTCCTGGCAGCCCTCGCCACGGCGGCCAGCTCCGTGGCGGCCGGCGTCGACGTGGGCGAGATCCGGAAGCAGCCGGAGCGCGCGGCGCAGCTCGCCGAGCGCTACGAGCTGGGCGCGGGCGACATCAGGATCGACCTCACCCGGGTCGAGGACCTCGACAACCTCGCGGGCGACGACCTGCACCTGGAGGTGGGCCTGGGCCGGATCGTGGTGGTCGTGCCCGAGGAGGGCCTCAACGTCGAGGTCGACGCGACCGTCGAGGGCGGCGAGGTGTCCCTGTTCGGCGACCGGTCCAGCAGCTCGGACACCTCGTCCTACGGCGACGACCCCACCGACCCGACCCTCACCATCGACGCCGAGGTCCTGCTCGGCGAGATCCAGATCAGCACCAGGAGCGCCCGATGAGCAGCTACGACGACCTCGGACCCGAGCTGCCGCACGAGCAGCGGGAGCACGGCGACCAGCACGGCCAGCACGACCGGCACCCTGACGACCGCGACCACCGCCCCGGCTGGCATCCCGTGAACACCGGGCACCTCGTGATGGGCCTGGCGTTCCTTGGCCTCACCCTGGTGTGGGCGCTGGTCGTGCCGGGACCGCTCTCGCTGGAGGACCACCGCTGGCTGCTGCCCGCCCCGTGGCTCGCGGCCGGCGCCGCCGGGCTGCTGGTCACCGTGGTGCGCGCCCGTCCCCGCCGGTCCAGCAGGATGAGTGGGTGACCATCCCGCTTCCGACCCTTCCGGGCCTGACCTCGCTCCCGGCACTCGAGCACCCGCAGCTCCTCGCACCTCCGGTCACGGACGCGCTCACCGCATGGCCGGAGTCCGAGGGCGTGGCCGTGGTGGAGATCGACCCCGGGCTCGCCGACACAGCCGCGATGAGCGAGGCCTACGGCGTCCCGATGACGGCCTCGGCCAACTGCGTGCTCGTCGCCGGCCGCCGAGCGGGCGAGGAGCGGGTGGCGGCGTGCGTGGTCCGGGCCGACACCCGCGCGGACGTCAACCATGCCGTGAAGCGCCTTCTGGACGTGCGGAAGCTGTCGTTCATGCCGATGGAGCGGGCCGTCGCCGAGTCCGGGATGGAGCACGGCGGCATCACCCCGGTCGGGCTCCCCGCGGGCTGGCGCCTGCTGCTCGACGCCCGGGTGCCCGCCATCGACGTCGCGGTGATCGGCTCGGGCGTCCGGCGCTCCAAGCTGCTGCTGCCGGGGCGGCTGCTCGCTGCGCTGCCCGGTGCCGAGGTCGTGGACGCCCTGGCGGGCTGAGGTCCGGTCAGTGGGCCCGGTCAGTGAGCCCGGTCAGTGGGCCCGGTCAGTGGGCCCGGTCGAGCCCGGTAACCCGGATGCCGGAGTGCACCTTGTACTTCCGGTTGATCGAGATCAGCACCGCGGTGAACGGCTCGAGCACCCGCGCCAGGCGGAGCTTGCCTCCGTCGACACCCGGCCGGCCGGTCACCGTGACGGCGAGGTCGATGGCGACCTGCTTGGCCTCGGTGGAGTCGCCCACGACGATCACGTCCTCGTCCAGGAACTCCTCGTCGCCCCACAGGCCCACCGCGGAGACGTTGTGGAACGCACCGACCACGGTGGCCTCCGGGGCCAGCGCCTGGGCCGACTCGGCCGCCGAGCCCTCGCCGCCGTCGATCACCCGGCCGTGCGCCCCGCGCTTGTCGAACGCCAGCGGGTTGACGCACGAGATGACGGTCCTGCCGGCGAGCGGCAGGGAGGCGACGAGGTCGTCGTGGCCGTCGTACGGCACGGCCAGGAGGACCACGTCGCACTGCGCGACCGCGTCCTCGTTGGCTGCGCCGGAGACCGCGCCCACCCCGGGGTGCCCGCCCAGCCGTTCGGTCACCTCGCCGGCGACGGCGGCTGCCTTCTCCGCGGCCCGGGAGCCGAG
This sequence comes from Nocardioides proteolyticus, assembly GCF_051280635.3. Lineage (NCBI taxonomy): Bacteria > Bacillati > Actinomycetota > Actinomycetes > Propionibacteriales > Nocardioidaceae > Nocardioides > Nocardioides proteolyticus. Next base: position 4,545 of record NZ_JBNBPO030000012.1, read on the forward strand.
CACGACGTCGTGGCCACCGCGGGCGAAGCGGTAGCCGAGCCCCTTGCCCTGCGGGCCGGTGCCGCCGATGACGGCGACGGTGTACTTGCTGTCTGCAGTCACAGTGTTCCTCCTCGGGGGGACAGCGTCCCACCCCGTCCGGTGCCGCCTCCCTCCGGGAGAGGCGTTGCCATTGTGACAGTATTACTGTCACAGTTGTGCTGTGGGTCCCAGCGGCCCGCACCCTCCACACCGGCCTCCGGCCAGAAGGGACCTCCATGAAGCTCTCCATGCCGCTCGTGTACGCCGGCAATCCCCGCGAGTCCGCGGACCAGGTCGCCGCCCTCGAGAAGGCCGGCCTGGACACGATCTGGGTCGCCGAGCCGTACGGCTTCGACGCCCCGACGCTGATGGGCTACCTCGCGGCCAAGACCGAGACCGTCGAGATCGGCGCGGGCATCCTCAACGTCTATTCCCGAACCCCCGGTGCCCTGCTGCAGACCGCCGCCGGCCTCGACAACGTCTCCGGCGGGCGTGCGGTGATCGGGCTCGGCGCCTCGGGACCGCAGGTGATCGAGGGCTTCCACGGTCTCCCCTACGACCGACCGCTGACGCGCACCCGCGAGGTGATCGAGGTGCTGCGGATGGGCCTGCGTCGCGAGCCGCTCGACTTCCAGGGCAAGACCGTGCAGGTGCCGCTCCCCGAGGGACAGGGGCTCGGGCTCGGCAAGCCGCTGAAGCTGCTGAACCGGCCCGAGCGGGCCGACGTCCCGATCTGGGTCGCCGCCCTGGGCGACAAGAACGTGGCGATGACCGCGGAGGTCGCCGACGGCTGGCTGCCGTTCCTGGTCTACCCCGAGAAGGCGCGCCAGGTCTGGGGCGAGGCGCTCGACAGGGGCCGCGCGAAGCGGTCCGCGGACCTCCGCCCGCTCGAGATCTGCGCCGGCGGCATGGTCGCGATCGGCGAGGGCCCGGAGACCAAGGCGCTGCTGGACTTCATGCGACCGACCTACGCGCTCTACGTCGGCGGCATGGGTGCCCGCGACAAGAACTTCTACAACCAGCTGGCCTGCGAGTACGGCTTCGAGAAGGAGGCCAAGGAGATCCAGGACCTCTACCTCTCGGGCAAGAAGAAGGAGGCCGAGGCCCTCGTGCCGACCGAGTGGCTGGAGGCCGGCAACCTCGTCGGTCCCGAGTCCTACGTCAAGGAGCGGATCGCCGCCTTCCGCGAGGCCGGCGTGACCAATCTCTCCGTCTCCCCCGCGTCCGACAACCCGGCCGCGACCATCGCACAGATCAAGGAGTGGGTGAGCTGATGCCCGACCGTCCCAGCATCTACGAGACCGAGCACGAGGACTTCCGCAGGACCGTGCGCGCCTTCCTCGAGCGGGAGGTGGTGGAGCACCACGAGCAGTGGGAGAAGGACGGCCACGTCGACCGCGACGTCTGGCGCAAGGCGGGCGCGGCCGGCCTGCTGGGCTTCGACGTCCCCGAGGACCACGACGGGCCCGGCATCAAGGACTTCCGCTACAACATGGTCCTCACCGAGGAGATCACCCGCGTCGGCGCCTCCGGGCTCGGGTTCGCCCTCCACAACGACATCACCGTGCCCTACCTGGTCGCCATCGCGAACGACGAGCAGAAGGCGCGCTGGCTGCCGGGCTGCGTCTCCGGCGACATCATCACCGCGATCGCGATGACCGAGCCGGGCGCGGGGTCCGACCTCCAGGGCATCCGCACCACGGCGGTCGACAAGGGCGACCACTACGTCCTCAACGGCTCCAAGACGTTCATCACCAACGGGATCCTCTCCGACCTGGTGATCGTGGTGGCCCGCACCAACCCCGACGCCGGTGCCCACGGCATCAGCCTGCTGGTCGTAGAGGAGGGCATGGAGGGCTTCACCCGTGGCCGCAACCTCGACAAGCTCGGGCTGAAGGCGCAGGACACCGCCGAGCTCAACTTCGACAACGTCGCGGTGCCGAAGGCCAACCTGCTCGGCGAGGAGGGACAGGGCTTCATCTACCTGATGCAGAACCTCCCCCAGGAGCGGATCTCGATCGCGACGATGGCGGTCGCCGCGATCGAGCACATCCTCGACATCACGCTCGACTACGTCACCACGCGCGAGGCCTTCGGCAAGCCGATCGGCAAGTTCCAGAACACCCGCTTCGTGCTGGCGGAGATGGCCACGGAGGCCTACATCGCCCGTACCTTCGTCAACCACTGCGTCGAGCTGCTCAACGAGGGCAAGGTCGACACCTCGCTGGCGTCGATGGCGAAGTGGTGGACCACCGAGCTGCAGAAGAAGCTCGTCGACCAGGGCCTGCAGATGCACGGCGGGTACGGCTACATGATGGAGTACCCCATCGCGAAGGCCTACGCCGACAGCCGCATCCAGACGATCTACGGCGGCACGACGGAGATCCAGAAGGAGATCATCGGGCGGTCGCTCGGCCTCTGAGCAGACGGCAGCAGGACACCGCGCAAGGCCCCGGGACGTCACGACCCGGGGCCTTCGTGCGTCGGGACGGTCGCGAGCGGGAGAACAGCGGGCGAGCGAGCGATGAGTCCTCGGCAAAATCGGGGTCCCTAGGGAGAAATCCCGATGTGCTCACCCCCTCCTGACTGAGAGAGTCCCCCCATGCACCGTCAGATCGCGGGCAGGTTGACCGGCCCCGTCACCAAGTGGATCGTGCTCGTCGTCGTGCTGGTCGCCGCGGGCGGCCTCGGCACCTTCGCCGGCAAGCTGCTGAGCGTCCAGGACAACGAGATGTCGTCGTGGCTCCCCGAGAGCGCCGAGTCGACCCGGGCGCTCGAGGAGATCGACGCCTTCCAGGACCCCAACGACATGGGCACGACCGTCGTCTACCACAACGAGGACGGGCTGACCGCCGAGCAGCTCGCCGCCATCGAGCGGCACGCCGAGGAGATCGAACGGATCGAGGGCGTCAGTGAGGTGCTGACCCCAGCGCGGGCCGAGGCTGCGCGGATCCCCGTTCCCTACGTCTCCCAGGACGGTCAGCTCGCCAAGCTGGACTTCACGATCAACCGGGGCGACGAGGTCTGGTACGAGATGCCGGACGTCGCCGAGGACGTCCGCGAGCTCACCGAGACCGACGGCGTCGAGGTCTACCTCGCGGGAGCCGGCGGCAGCACCGCCGACCAGTCCGCCGCGTTCGAGGGCTTCGAGGGCCGGCTGCTCGTGATCGCCCTGCTGGCCGTGACCCTGATCCTCCTGATCAGCTATCGCAGCCCGGTGCTGTGGATCCTGCCGATCTTCAGCGCCGTCGTCGGGCTGATGATGTCGATGGGCCTGCTGTACTTCCTCGCGAAGTACGCCGGGCTCACCATCAACGGGCAGACGCAGTTCATCATGATGGTCCTGGTCATCGGCGCCGGCACCGACTACGCCCTCCTGCTCGTCGCCCGCTACCGCGAGGAGCTGCGGCGCCACGAGGACCGGCACGAGGCGATGGCGTTCGCCCTGCACCGCGCAGCACCCGCGATCCTGGCCAGCGCCGCCACCGTGGTGGTCGGGCTGCTCTGCCTGCTGTTCGCCGAGCTCAACTCGACCGCGGGGCTGGGGCCCGCCAACGCGGTCGCGATCGCGGTGACCTTCGTCGTCATGGTCACCCTGCTCCCCGCGCTGCTGGTCATCTTCGGCCGCTGGGTGTTCTGGCCGTTCGTGCCGCGGTTCGGCAGCGAGGAGCCCACCGCCTCCGGGTTCTGGGCGCGCATCGGCCGGTCGATCGACAAGCGCCCGCGCATGGTCTGGATCGTGACCGCCGGCGTGCTGGCCGTGCTGTGCCTCGGGTTCTTCCGGCTCGACACCTCCGGCGTCCCGTCCGACGAGATCTACACCAAGGAGGTCGACTCCGTGGTCGGCCAGGAGCTGCTCAGCGAGCACGGCCTGGTCGACGCCAGCACGCCGGTCCAGGTGATCACCGACGCCGCAAGCGCCCCCGCGGTGCGGGAGGCGATGACCGGGATCGACGGCCTCGACGCGCCGCTCGAGCCGATCGTCGAGGGCGACACCGCGCTGGTCATGGCCAGCCTCCAGGGCGACTCGCTCTCCCAGGAGTCCAAGGACGCCGTGACCGAGGTGCGCGAGCAGGTGCACGCGGTGTCCGACGAGGCCCTGGTCACCGGATGGACGGCCCTGACCATGGACATCTCGGCCGCCTCGGAGCGGGACAACAAGGTGATCATCCCCATCGTGCTGGCGGCGGTGCTGCTGATCCTGATCGCGCTGCTGCGCGCGCTGGTCGGACCGCTGCTGCTGATCGGGACCGTGGTCCTCTCCTTCGGCGCCGCACTGGGCATCTCCGGGCTGGTGTTCGACTTCGTCTACGGCCACGAGTACGTCGATCCCGGCTTCCCTCTGTTCGCCTTCGTGTTCCTGGTGGCGCTCGGCATCGACTACAACATCTTCCTGATGACCCGGGTCCGCGAGGAGACGGTGGTGCACGGCACCCGGAGGGGCACGATCAACGCGCTCTCCTCGACCGGAGGCGTGATCACCGCCGCCGGGCTGGTGCTGGCCGCGACCTTCGCCACGCTGGCCACGATGCCGATGACGTTCGCCCTCCAGATCGGCACCACCATCGCGCTCGGCGTCCTGCTCGACACGATGATCGTCCGGTCGGTGCTGGTGACCGCCCTCAACCTCGACCTCGGCAACAGGATCTGGTGGCCCAGCCGGCTCGACCGCCGGCCCGACCGCCGCGATCCCGAGCCGGACCCACCGGCCGCCGCCCAGCCGGAGCCGGTGCCCGCGCTCGACTGAGGACCAGGCTTCGGGTGGGCGTCTCCCCCCACCGGCTGGAACGCGTTCTGGCCGGGACGCCCACCCGATAGCCTGAGGCCGATGAACGACGCCCCGACCCCCCAGCAGGTCCGCCGCGCCCTCGCCCGGGCGGAGCGCGGTGCGGCGCTCGACCTGGCGGAGGCCACCGCCCTCCTGGCGGCCACCGGAGCCGAGCTCGACCGGCTCACGGCCGCGGCGGCGAAGGTGCGCGACGCCGGCCTGTCCGCCGCCGGCCGTCCCGGCGTGGTCACCTACTCGCCGAAGGTGTTCATCCCGGTCACCCGGCTGTGCCGTGACCGCTGCCACTACTGCACCTTCGTCGAGACACCGGGCCAGCTCCAGCGGGCCGGCAAGGCGATGTTCCTCTCCCCCGACGAGATCCTCGACATCGCCCGCCGCGGCGCCGAGCTCGGCTGCCTGGAGGCGCTGTTCACCCTGGGCGACCGGCCCGAGGACCGCTGGCCCGAGGCCCGCACGTGGCTGGACGAGCAGGGCTACGACTCGACCCTCGCCTACGTCCGCGCCATGGCGGTGCGGGTGCTGGAGGAGACCGGCCTGCTCCCCCACCTCAACCCGGGCGTGATGTCGTGGGAGGAGCTCAACCGGCTCAAGCCGGTCTCCCCCTCGATGGGGATGATGCTCGAGACCACCTCGCGGCGGCTGTTCGACACCAAGGGGCTGGCCCATCACGGCTCCCCCGACAAGGATCCCGACGTCCGGCTGCGCGTGCTCGACGACGCCGGCCGGCACGGCATCCCGTTCACCACGGGACTCCTGGTGGGCATCGGCGAGACCCTGCAGGAGCGCGCGGAGACCATTTTCGCGCTCCGCCGCACCGCGCGCGCCTACGGAGCGGTCCAGGAGGTGATCGTCCAGAACTTCCGGGCCAAGCCGGACACCGCCATGCGCCACGCCGACGACCTGGGGCTCGCGGAGTACCGCGCGGCCATCGCCGTGACCCGCCTCGTGCTCGGCCCCAGGGCGCGGGTGCAGGCACCGCCCAACCTCGTGGACAGCTCCGAGGGCTCCGCCGAGTGCCGCCTCCTCCTGGAGGCGGGCGTCGACGACTGGGGCGGCGTCTCCCCGCTCACCCCCGACCACGTCAACCCGGAGCGCCCCTGGCCCAGCCTGGAGCGGCTCCGCTCCATCACCGAGTCCTGCGGCTTCGACCTGCGGGCCCGGCTGACCGTGCACCCGGAGTACGTCGTGGGCGCGCTCCAGCGGGGCGAGGCGTGGCTCGACCCGCGGGTCGCCGGCCACGTCGCCGCCCTCGCCGCTCCCGACGGACTGGCCATCCCCGGCGTACGGCCGACCGGGCTGCCGTGGCAGGAGCCCGACGGCGGGTCCGAGTCGGCCGGCCGCACCGACCTGTTCGCGGCGGTCGACAGCGAGGGTCGCTCCGCCGACCGCCGCAGCGACTTCGGCTCGGTCTACGGCGACTGGGAGTCGGTCAAGGAGGCGGCCGCCCGCACCGCCGGCCCCGTCGGCCCCGCGGGTACCGCCGGCACCGTCGGTGGTTCCGGTGCCGATCCGGACGCCGTGGCCGCGCTGCGCGCCGCCGAGTCCGACCCGGCCGGCCTCTCCGACGAGCAGGCGCTGACCCTGATCACGGCCGAGGGCGACCTGCTCCGCGAGGTGGTCGCCCTGGCCGACGCCCTCCGCCGGGAGACCGTCGGCGACGACGTTACCTACGTGGTCAACCGCAACATCAACTTCACCAACGTCTGCTACGTCGGCTGCCGCTTCTGCGCGTTCGCCCAGCGGCGCACCGACGCCGACGCCTACTCCCTCTCCTACGACGAGGTGGCCGACCGCGCCGAGGAGGCCTGGCAGCTCGGCGCGACCGAGGTCTGCATGCAGGGCGGCATCGACCCGCAGCTGCCCGCGACGGCGTACTTCGACCTCGTCGCCGCGGTGAAGCAGCGGGTGCCGGAGATGCACGTGCACGCCTTCTCCCCCATGGAGGTGGTCAACGGCACGGCGCGGACCGGCCTGTCGGTGGAGGACTTCCTGATCAAGGCTCGAGAGGCCGGGCTGGGCTCGCTGCCCGGGACCGCCGCGGAGATCCTCGACGACGAGGTCCGCTGGGTGCTCACGAAGGGCAAGCTGCCGGCCCGCACCTGGATCGAGGTCGTGAGCACCGCGCACCGGCTGGGCATCCCGACGACGTCGACGATGATGTACGGCCACGTCGACAACCCGCGTCACTGGGTGGCGCACCTGCGCGTGCTCGCGCGGGTGCAGGAAGCGGCCCTCGAGGCGGGCAGCAGCGGGTTCACCGAGTTCGTGCCGCTGCCGTTCGTGCACACCAGCGCGCCGATCTACCTGGCCGGCGTCGCGCGCCCCGGACCCACGCTCCGCGACAACCTGGCCGTGCACGCGATGGCCCGGATCCTGCTCCACGGCCGGATCCGCAACATCCAGACCAGCTGGGTCAAGCTCGGCGTCGACGGCACCCGTGCGATGCTCCGCGCCGGGGCCAACGACCTCGGCGGCACCCTGATGGAGGAGACCATCTCCCGGATGGCGGGGTCCGAGCACGGCTCGGCGAAGACGGTCGCCGAGCTCACCGAGATCGGAGCCGGCATCGGCCGGCCGGTGCGCGAGCGCACCACGACGTACGACGCCCCGCCGCGCCGCGCCTGATCCCGGACCGGCGGACGGCACCCGCGCCACGACCGCGCGCGCAGAGTGCCGTGAAGTTGGTGATTCCGCGGACCGCCGAAGGAGGCCGCCACTAGGCTCAGCGCGCTTCATCGCCACCGGAAAGGCCCTTCATGCGCACACGTCGTGCCGTCCGCACGCTCGCCACCCTGGCCACGATCGCGGCTCTGCTCGTCGGCTGCGGCGGAGGTGAGGAAGAGGACTCGGCCAAGGCCGGCGACGGGCAGGAGCGCTCCGCGGTGGCGCAGTCGGAAAACGCCGACCCTGTCGAGGCTTCGATGCCCGACCTGACCGGCCTGACCGAGGACGAGGCTCGAGCGGAGCTGATCGGCCTCGGGGTCGACGAGGGCGACATCGTGGTCACGACCCAGGAGAGCCTGCTGACGGCGGGCACCGTGGTCGACACCGTGCCCGGCACCGGCAACACCATCACGGGCTCCATCACCCTCAACATCGCCGGCCCGGTCGGGCCCGTTCCCGACTTCGCCGGCAAGCAGGTCGCCGAGGTCGAGTCCTGGGCCACCGAGCGGGGCATCGCGTTCGAGGAGGTGCCCGTCGCCGACGGAGAGCACGCCGACGGTGAGGTGCTGGGGACCACGCCCGACGCCGGTCAGACGCCGACCTCCGAGATCCAGGTCCGGGTCGCACGCACTCCGAGCACGAAGGCCCTCTACCTCACCGAGGACCTCGGCGACGGATACTGCGGCGCGGAGTCCGGCGAGACCTTCATCGACGGCGACCCGTACGACGGCAGCTACACGCAGCCGGACGGCGAGAACTGCGTGTTCGAGTTCGACCTCGGCAGGGACTGGGACCGGTTGACCGGGATCGTCGGCTTCACCGACACCTCGGACAGTGGCACGCGCATGCGGATCCAGGTCGTCGTCGACGGCACCTCGAAGGTCAACCAGGTGATCGACTTCGGCAAGAAGCCGCTCGAGCTGGACGTGGACGTGTCGGACGGTCTGCGGCTCGCGATCGAGCTCAGTGACGTGGCCGGCTACGGAACCGTGGGCTTCGGGGACCTCCGACTGCTGGGCACGGGTTCCGCGGCCGGAGAGGGACAGGGCACCGCCGAGGGCCTCGGCGAGGACTCCGAGGACGGCCTGGAGTAGTGCCCGCCGCGCTGCACCACTCGCTGCGCGACCTCGTCACGCGCCTGGGGCCGGCGATCCTCGCTGACTCCGACGAGCTTCGGGGAGCACTCGACGACTACCTCGACGAGACCGCCGGCCCGCCCGCCGAGATCCGGCTGCTGGTCCACGCCGTCGACGAGGGCGCCCCTGAGCGACTGAGCGGCCTGCTGGACAACGGCGCGGACCCGGAGGCCGCGGTCCACGCCGTCGGTGGGGCCGTCTCCGATCGGGCCGGTCTCGACGAACGAGGCGCACGGTGGGCCGTGGCCGCCCTGGGCTACGCCGCCGGAAAGGTCGAGGACGTCGTGGTCAGCGCTGCCTACGACGCATGGCGCTCCGGCCTCGCCACCCGGCTCACGCCGCCGTTCCCCGCGGCCCCCGCATCATCCGAGCCTCCGGGGACCTCGCCGCCGCCTCCGCCGCGCCCACCTGGACCCGCTGGTCCGGGCGTCGGACCGGTGACGGACCGGCCGCTGGTCACCGCGGCGCAGTCGCTCGACACCGCCACGGGGGGCGCGGCGACGACGGCCGGACGCCCCCGCCACCGCGCGGCGCTCATCGGGGCCGTGGTGGTCCTCGCTGCTGTCGCCGCCGGCGGCTGGTGGGCCACCGTCGGCGGCGGCTCCGACGGGACCGCGGAGACCCCGCGTCCTGGCGGCACGTCCGCCGCCGCCGCCGGCGACCCCACGGACGGCCACGAGGACAGCACGAGCGGCGGGTCGGACCAGCGGTCCGACGGCCCGTCCGGAGACACATCGGGGACGGCGGAGCACACGTCGTACGTGGCGTTCTCCAGCCGAGCCACGGGAACCTCCGAGGTCCACGTCCTCGACCTGGCGACCGGAGGGGAGCGCGCGGTGGCCGCGAGTGGCGCCGCCTCCCAGCCGAGCGTCTCGTCGGACGGCCGCACAGTCGCGTTCGTGCTCGAGACCGAGGAGGGCAAGCGGCTCGCCATCAGCACCGGCGACGGTCCGGCGCGGGTGCTCGACGTGGGGCAGGACCCGAGCGATCCGGCCATCTCTCCGGACGGCACGACCGTCGCCTACGTGACACGGACCGAACGGGGGAAGGACGTCTCGGTCCTCGACCTGGCCGCACCGCGACCGCACCTCCAGGTCGCGGGCTCCGCGGACGAGTTCGCGCCGGCCTGGTCCGAGGACGGCGACCGGCTCGCCTATGTCCTCACCGGCTCGGTGAACGACTCGATCGTCGTCATCGATGCCGCCTCCGGCTCGGAGCTGTCTCGGACGACGGCGGAGGGGCACGCGAAGTCTCCGGCCCTGTCGCCCTCCGGCTCGCACGTCGCCTACGTCGGCCACGTCCAGGGGAACGCCGAGATCCTCCAGGCGGAGCTCGGCGTCAGCGGTGCTCCGACGAACCTCAGCCGGAGCGGGGACACCGAGGTGGCGGTCGTCTGGCTGCCCGACGGTCGACTCGTCACTGCGGCGCCGGGACGCGGACTCGTCGCGATCACCACCGGTTCCGCTTCGCCCGAGGTGCTCACCTCCGGCCCTGGCGACGCCCTCTAGGGCCTCGCCGCTCCGCTCATGCTTGTGCCGGCAGCCGCCGGGGCGGCGAAAGTTTGCCCTCCGTACCTCTGGACGTGACGGCCGTCACTCCATATGTTGTTCCGAACAACATATGGCCCGCGATGAAGGCACGTCGTGCCCGGGCCCGGATCGCAAGGAGGCGGTTGATGAAGCGCAAGCACAGCGCACTGGTGGCGGCGGGGCTCGGCCTCGCGCTCTCGCTCTCGGCCTGTGGTTCCGACGAGGGCGCCAGCGACGACAACGGCGGCTCGGGCGGCGACATCGAGGGCAAGATCGGCGTGATCCTCCCCGACACCGAGTCCTCGGTGCGCTGGGAGAGCGCCGACCGGCCGGCACTGGAGAAGGCCTTCGACGAGGCCGGTGTCGAGTACAGCATCCAGAACGCCGAGGGCGACGCCGAGAAGATGGCGCAGATCGCGGACTCGATGATCGCCGACGGCGTCACCGTCCTGGCGATCGTCAACCTCGACTCCGCGTCCGGGGCCGCGATCCAGGAGAAGGCCGAGAGCCAGGGCGTCGCGACCATCGACTACGACCGGCTGACGCTGGGCGGGTCGGCCGAGTACTACGTCTCCTTCGACAACACCGTCGTGGGCGAGCTGCAGGGCCAGGGCCTGGCCGACTGCCTGGGCGACGAGCCGGCGAACATCATCTACCTCAACGGCTCGCCGACCGACAACAACGCCACCCTCTTCGCCGAGGGCGCCCACAGCGTGCTCGACGAGATCGACGCCTACAAGGTGGTCGGCGAGCAGGCCGTGCCCGAGTGGGACAACGAGGAGGCGGCCGTCATCTTCCAGCAGCTCTACACCCAGGCCGACGGCAAGGTGGACGGGGTGCTGGCCGCCAACGACGGGCTCGCGGGCGCGGTCATCTCGATCCTCGAGGGCAACGGCCGGGCCGGCAAGGTGCCGGTGACCGGGCAGGACGCCACCGTGGAGGGCCTGCAGAACATCCTGGCCGGCACGCAGTGCATGACCGTCTACAAGTCGGCCACGCAGGAGGCCAACGCGCTCGCCGAGGCCGCCATCGCGCTCGCCAGCGGCGAGGAGGCCGAGACCACCGGCACGACGAAGGACTCCGAGAGCGGCCGCGAGGTGCCCTCGATCCTGCTGGAGCCGCAGGCGATCACCAAGGACAACGTCGGTGACGTGATCGAGGACGGCGGGCAGAAGCTCGAGGACGTCTGCACCGCGGAGTTCGAGAAGGCCTGCGCGGACGCCGGGCTCTCCTGACCCGACCGAGCGGAGCCACCGTCTGCGCCCGCCCGGCGGGCGGGCGCAGACGGGCCCCGGTTCGTTGTGGCGAACAACAATCCCGAAGTGCGACCTGGAGTGAGGACGAACCCATGACCCACGTGCCCGAGGCACCCGCCGCGTGGCCGAGCCAGCAGCCGTCGAGCTCGCCCCTGCTGCAGCTGAAGGGGGTCAACAAGAGCTTCGGGGTGGTCCACGTGCTGCACGACGTGGACTTCGCCGTCCATCCCGGACAGGTGACGGCGCTCGTCGGCGACAACGGCGCCGGCAAGTCGACGCTGGTGAAGGTGATCGCCGGCATCTACGGGCGTGACAGCGGTGCCTACCTCTTCGACGGGAAGCCGGTGCACGTCAGCTCCCCTCGCGACGTCGCGGCCCTCGGCATCGAGGTCGTCTACCAGGACCTCGCGCTGTGCGACAACCTCGACATCGTCCAGAACATGTTCCTCGGGCGCGAGCTGCGCAAGGGCGTCGTCCTCGACGACATGACCATGGAGGACCGGGCCCGAGAGACGCTCGCGTCGCTGTCGGTGCGCACGGTCAAGTCGGTCCGCCAGAGCGTCGCCAGCCTGTCCGGCGGCCAGCGCCAGACGGTCGCCATCGCCAAGGCGGTGCTGTGGAACTCCCGGATCGTGCTCCTCGACGAGCCCACCGCCGCGCTGGGTGTCGCGCAGACCCGCCAGGTGCTCGACCTGGTCCGGCGGCTGGCCGACCGGGGGCTCGGTGTCGTGCTGATCTCCCACAACATGAACGACGTCTTCGAGGTCGCGGACCGGATCACGGCGCTCTACCTCGGGCGGGTCGCCGCCGACGTCCCGGCCGAGCAGGTCACCCACAAGCAGGTCGTCGAGCTGATCACCGCCGGGCGCTCCGGCGAGCTCGGCATCCACGATGTCGCAGCGGCGACGATCTGAGGAGGCAGCGATGAGCACCAGGTCCGCAGAGCCGGCCGCCGCGACGACCGAGACCCCCGGTCTCGCGCAGGGCGACTTCGCCGGCGACAGCCGCAGCAGCGCCACGATCGGCGACGCCTTCCGCGACTACGTCAACCGGCTGCGCGGCGGTGACATGGGGTCGCTCCCCGCGCTCCTGGGGCTGGTCGTGCTGTTCACCGTCTTCAGCATCGCCCACGACAAGTTCCTCACCACCTACAACCTGGCCAACCTCGTCGTGCAGGCGGCCTCGATCTGCGTGCTCGCGATGGGCCTCGTCTTCGTGCTGCTGATCGGCGAGATCGACCTCTCGGCCGGTGTGGCCGGCGGGGCGTCGGCCACGATCACCGCGCTCGTGATGCTGGACCACGGCTGGACCTGGTGGCTGGCGGTGCTCGCCGGCCTGGGGATCGGCGCGGTGATCGGCCTGGTCATCGGCATGCTGGTCGCGCTGCTGGGGATCCCGTCGTTCGTCGTCACGCTGGCCTTCTTCCTGGCACTGCAGGCGGTGCCGCTGAAGCTGATCGGCTCCGGTGGCTCGCTGCGGTTCAACCACGAGGTGCTGCGCGGGATGTCGATCAAGAACGTCCCCGTCACCGCCGGCTGGATCGCGGCCGGGGCGATCGTCGTCGGCTTCGCCGCCCTCACCCTGTGGCAGTACCGCTCCCGGGTCGCCAAGGGCCTGGTCCACCAGCCGCTCGCGCTCGTCGTGGTGAAGATCGTGGCGCTCGCCGTCGTCGTGCTCGGCCTGACGGCCCTGCTCAACGCCAACCGCGCGGTCAACCCGGAGATCTTCGAGATCAGCGGCATCCCGTGGGTCGCCCCGGTCGTGATCGGGCTGCTCCTGTTCTGGACCTTCGTGCTGACCCGCAGCCGCTTCGGCCGGCACCTCTACGCCGTGGGCGGCAACGCCGAGGCCGCGCGGCGGGCCGGGATCAACGTCAAGGGCATGAAGATCGCGGCGTTCGTGATCTGCTCGAGCATGGCCGCCGTGAGCGGCATCCTGGCGGCGTCGTACACCGGGAAGGTGTCGCCTGGTTCGGGTGGCGGCAACGAGCTGCTCTACGCCGTCGGCGCCGCGGTGATCGGCGGCACCAGCCTCTTCGGCGGCCGTGGTCGCGCCATCGACGCCGTGATCGGCGGCCTGGTGATCGCCACCATCCCCAACGGGCTCGGCCTGCTGGACCAGGCCAGCTACATCAACTTCCTGGTGACCGGGGGCGTGCTGCTGCTGGCGGCCAGCGTGGACGCGATCTCGCGACGACGGCGCTCGGCCGCCGGGGTCTAGCGGTGGTCACCGCGCCACGCGGCGGCACCGGCACCAACCAGGAGGCCGTCCGTCGCCACAATCTCGGGACCCTGCTGCGGCACGTCCACGACACCGGCGAGATCTCCCGGGCCCAGCTGACCGGGCGGATGGGCCTGAACCGGTCGACCATCGCCGGCCTGGTCGGCGAGCTCGAGACCCTCGGCCTCATCGAGCACGCCTCCCCGCCGACCGGCCCGCGCACCGCCGGCCGCCCGTCGGCCGGCGTGCGGATCCGCGACGACGGCCCCTACGTGATCGCGGTCGACCTGGGTGTCGACCGCGCCGAGGTCGCCCGGGTCGGGCTCGGCGGACGGCTGTGGGAGCGGGCCAGCGCGCCCATCCCGCAGGAGACCGAGGCGTGGCAGGTCGGCGCGACCGTGGCCGCGCTGGTGCGGCACGTGGTCTCGGTGTCGCCACCGGACGCGCCGCTGCTCGGGATCGGGGTCGCCGTCCCGGCCCTGGTACGACGCAGCGACGGCCTCGTGCGACACGCACCCAACCTCGGCTGGCGCGACGTCTCCTTCGGCTCGATCGTGCTCGCCGCGCTCTCCCTCGACGTGCCGATCGCGCTCGGCAACGACGCCGATCTCGGCGCGCTCGCCGAGCACCGTCGCGGCGCGGGCGTGGGCGTCGGCGACCTGGTCTACATCTCCGGCAACGTGGGCGTCGGCGCCGGCGTGATCACCGGCGGCGTACGGCTCGAGGGGGCGGCGGGCTACGCCGGCGAGGTCGGCCACCTGTGCTTCGATCCCCGCGGCATCCGGTGCCACTGCGGCAGCGACGGGTGCTGGGAGACCGTGGTCGGCGCGCACGCGATCGCCGAGGCGATCCGCTGCCCCGCCGACCAGGCCGCCCGCCTCGGCGCGGTGCTCGACGACGTGACCGTCGCGCCGCGCGAGCTGCGGCCGATCGCCGCGGACCTCGGTCGCGGCCTCGCCGCCGTGGTGAACGCCTTCAACCCCAGCGTGGTGATCCTGGGCGGCTACTTCCGGCCGCTCTTCCGGCTGATGCGCAGCGAGGTCGCCGCAGGGCTCGCCGAGCGGGCGCTGAGCCCGGTCTACGAGTCGGTCCGGCTGATGCTGCCGGGCCTCGGCAGCGACTCGGTGCTTCTCGGGGCCGCCGAGATGGCGATGGAGCCGGTGTTCGCCGACCCGGTGGCCAGTCTCGCCACGGCCGTCACCGACGCGCCCGGGCGGCTCGCCGGCTGACCCGCCGCACCCGCCGGCCAGCCGTCAGCCAGCCGCCGGGCGATCGCCGACCAGCCGCGGGCCGACCGTCGGCCGGTCACGCGGTGAGCTCGACCGTGCCGTCGAAGACGTCGTCGAGGGCGCGCTCGGCCGCGCCGAGGGCTGCCGACTCCGTGCCGAGAGTGCCGAGGCGGAGCGACGGCCGCGCCTGTGCGGACGCGGCGAGCGCCGAGTCGAGCTCGGCCCGGGCGGGCTCGAGGATCAGGTCGCCCAGCGGCGGGAAGTAGCCGCCGAGCACGATGGTGCCGGGGTCGAGCACGCCGGTCACCACCGCGAGGCCGCGCCCCAGCCAGCGCCCCACCTCGGCGATGCCCCGGCGCACGGCGGCGTCGGTGCGAGCCGCCTCGGCGACCACCCGGGCCGTCTCCTCGGGGGTGGCTCCCTCCGGCATCCGGACCGCGGACAGCAGCGCGTGGAGGCCCACCGAGGCCTCCCAGCACCCGGTCCGCCCGCAGCCGCACGGGGCGTCGGCCCGACCGATCGGGAGGTGACCCACCTCGCCGGCGAAGCCGTGCGCACCGCGCAGGAGGCGCCCGTCGTCGACCAGGCCGGCGCCGATGCCGACCGTGCCGGTCAGGTAGAGCAGGTGACCCGCACCGCGGCCCGCACCGCGGCGGAGCTCGGCCAGCGCTGCGCAGTCCGCGTCGTTGCTCACCCGCGCGCGCCGGCCCCCGCCGAAGGCCGCGTCCACCGCGTCGGCCAGGCCCGTCCCGGTGACGCCGAGGTTGGGGGTCCAGACCACGGTGCGGTCGTCGCCGGCGATGAGCCCGGGCACCGCGACCGTCGCGCCCATCACCCGCAGCCCCGTGCCGGCGGCCCAGCCGGCGACGTCGCGCGTCACGGCGGCCAGCTCGGCCGGCACCCGGTCGACGCCGGCGACCGCACGGGTCACCCGGTGCCGGACGTCGCCGGCGAGGTCGAGCACCACCGCGGCGACGTACTCGACGTTGGCCTCGAGACCCACCCCTGCCTGCCGCCCGCCGGCGAGGCTCACCCGCTGGCCGGGGCGGCCGCGCTCGCCGCTGCGCACCTGCTCCACGCCGGCGACCGCGCCGACGTCCTCGAGGCCCGCGACGATCGCCCCGACGGTCGCCTTGGCCAGGCCGGTCCGTCCGGCGAGCTCGGCCCGGCTGGCCGGGCCGTCGTGGCGCAGCGAGCGCAGGACAATCGCCGCGTTGCGGCGCCGCAGCGACTCGGCACCCGCGGGACCGGCAGGACCGGCAGGACCGGGATCAGCCACGGACGCCGTAGAGGTGCTCGAGGGCGAGCTGATCGAGGCGCTCCATCGCCACCTCGCGCAGGGCCAGCTGCTCGACGTCGGGCAGCGGCCAGTCGAGCAGCCCGCGCCACCCCTCGCCGTCGTCCAGCGTGGGCACGGCGAGCTCGGGCAGCTGCGCCTCCTCGAGCACGGCCTGCACCTCGGGGTCGGCGCGGAACGCCCTCACCTTCTCCCGCAGGATCAGGTAGTTGTCGATGCAGGCCTTCGCCGAGACCCACACGCCCTCGTCGGTCTCCGCGCGCACGGGCTTGTAGTCGAAGTGCACGGGGCCGTCGTAGCCGCCGGCGATCAGGGTGTCGACGACCCAGAAGGCGCCGCGCACGTTGCCCGCGCCGAAGCGGAGGTCCTGGTCGTACCTGGGCCCGTTCTGGCCGTTGAGGTCGATGTGGAACAGCTTGCCGTGCCACAGCGCCTGGGCGTAGCCGGCCGCGGCGTTGAGCCCCGCCATCTCCTCGTGCCCGATCTCCGGGTTGAGGCCCACCAGCTCGGGGCGGTCGAGGGTCTCGATGAACGCGAGGGCGTGGCCGACGGTCGGCAGCAGGATGTCGCCACGGGGCTCGTTGGGCTTGGGCTCGATCGCGAACCGCAGGTCGTAGCCCTGCTCCACAACGTAATCGCCGAGCACGTTGAACGCCTCCTGGTAGCGGTCCAGGGCCGACGCGACGTCCTTCGCGGCGCCGTACTCCGCACCCTCGCGACCGCCCCAGGCGACGTAGACCTTCGCGCCGAGCTCGGCGGCGAGGTCGATGTTGCGCATCACCTTGCGGAGTGCGTAGCGGCGCACGTCGCGGTTGTTGGAGGTGAACGCCCCGTCCTTGAACACCGGGTGGGTGAACAGGTTGGTGGTCGCGGTGGTGACGACGAGACCGGTGTCGGCCAGCCCGGTGCGGAACCGGGCGAGGATCGCGTCGCGGGTCGCGTCGTCGGAGCCGTGCGGGATCAGGTCGTCGTCGTGGAAGTTCACCCCGTAGGCGCCGATCCCCGCCAGCCGCTCGAGGGCGTAGACCGGGTCCATCGGCGGCCGGGTGGCGTCGCCGAACGGGTCGCGCGCCTCCCAGCCGACGGTCCACAGGCCGAAGGAGAACTTGTCCGCGGGGCTCGGGGACGGGA
This sequence comes from Nocardioides proteolyticus, assembly GCF_051280635.3. Taxonomy (NCBI): domain Bacteria; kingdom Bacillati; phylum Actinomycetota; class Actinomycetes; order Propionibacteriales; family Nocardioidaceae; genus Nocardioides; species Nocardioides proteolyticus. The sequence goes on from NZ_JBNBPO030000012.1 coordinate 21,817, forward strand.
TCTGGATGGTCATCGACGTGCCTCTCGTGGTGGTGCGGCGGTCTGGTCTGGGCTGGGACTTGGCTCGGTTGAACTGGTGGTCGACCGTCGACGGGTCAGGGGGTCGCGTCGCGCAGGGCCGCGTACTGCTCCCGCACCCGGGGGGTCGGGTCCGCGGTGAGGACGCCGGCGGTCGGCAGCGGCCACTCCGGTGGCGCGGCCGACCCGGCCAGCGCCCAGGCCGCCTGGCGGGCGGCGCCGCGGGCGACGTACTCGCCCGGCTCGGGGAGCACCACCTCGCGGCCGAGGATCGCCGGCGCGAGCGCCCGTACGGCGTCGCTGCGGGTGGCTCCGCCGACGAGCAGCACCCGGCGCGGCTCGGCGCCCGTCGCGGCGACCAGCGCGTCCACCGCGTCGGCGAGCGAGCAGAGCAGCGCCTCGAAGGAGGCGCGCGCCAAGTCGGCCCGGGTCGTCGCCGGCGTGAGCCCGGTCCAGGTGCCGACGGCGTCGGGCCGGTCGGGCGTGCGCTCGCCGCCGTAGTAGGGCAGCACGGTCACCCCTCCGGCCCCCGCCTCCGCCCGGAGCGCGAGCGCGGCGAGGCCGGCGTGGTCGACGTCGAGCCAGCGCGCCTGCAGGTCGAGGATGCCCGCGGCGTTGATCGTGGTCACCATCGGCAGGAACCCGCCGGAGGCGTCGGCGAACCCGGTGACGGTGCCGGTGCCGTCGGCGACCGGGCTCGGGCTCACCGTGGAGGCGACGCCCGAGGTGCCGATCGAGACCAGCACGTCGTCGGAGGTGAGCGAGAGGCCGAGCGCGGCGCCCATGTTGTCGCCCGTCCCCGCGGCGAGCACGGCGCCGTCGCGCGTCCGGCCGGCGACCGCGCCGGGGGCGACCACCTCCGGCAGGTCGACGTCGTGACCGAGGGCGGCCGCCGCGAGGTCGTGACGCCAGGCGCCCTCGCGGGCCGCGTAGTAGCCGGTGCCGGACGCGTCGCCGCGGTCGGTGAAGGGCCGGGTGCCCGGCGCGGCGGCGTGGAGCGAGACGTAGTCGTGCGGCAGCAGCACCCGGTGCACCCGACCCGCGCGGTCGGGCTCGTGGTCGCGCAGCCAGCGCAGCTTGGTGACGGTGAACGAGGCGACGAGGACGCTGCCTAGGAGGTCGGCACACGCCTGCGGCCCGCCCAGCTCGGCGACCAGCTGCGCCGCCTGGGGCGCGGAGCGGGTGTCGTTCCACAGCAGCGCGTCGCGCACGGGGTGGCCGTCGGCGTCGACGGCGACCAGCCCGTGCTGCTGGCCGGCCACGGCGACCGCCGCTGCCCGCTCCCGCAGGCCGGCCGTCGCCGCGTCGTACGCCTCGAGCCAGGCGCGGGGGTCCACCTCCGTGCCCGGCGGGTGCGGCGCCGTGCGCTGCTCGACCACCGTGCCGTCGTCGGCGTCCACGAGGACCGCCTTGGTGGACTGGGTGGAGGAGTCCACGCCGAGGACGAGAGGCATCCCCCATATTTAGTACGAGACTCGAACTAAGTCAATGGGCCCGCCGCCCCGACCACTGTCGGGCACCCGGGCGTCGGAGGGGCGCGACGGCTCGGGGGTCTGACGTCAGGGGAGCCGGGTACCGGATGAGTGGCCCACGAGGCCGCTAACGACAGGAGGAAGCCGTGGAACTCATCTTGTGGATACTCGCCGTACTTCTGGTGGTGTCCGGCATCGTCAGCCTGTTCCGGGGAGAGGTCCTGTGGGGGGTCGTGCTGATCGTCGTCGGCCTTCTCGTCGGACCGGGAGGGGTCAGTCTCTTCACCTGACGTCGTCGTCGGGCGCGTCGGCGCCTCCGTGCATGCTGAATTGGGGGGATGCACGGGGGCGCCGACGGCTTTTCCCGTGCCGCGCCCGCGAGCGTGCCGACACGCCGGAGAGCCGCGCCACCGGTTGCGTCGGCCGCTGTGGGGCACCGTGGACCTCGTGACCACCCAGCTGGCCTCCTGGCCGTCGGTGACCGACACCCACCTCGACGTGCGCGGCCGCCGGGTGCGCGCCCTCCGCGCGGGCGGCCGGCGACGCACCGGCGCCGAGCCGCAGCTGCTCGTGCACGGCCTCGGCGGCTCCTCGGTCACCTGGGTGGAGGTGATGGAGGGCCTCGCCCGCCGGGGCCCCGTCGTGGCGGTCGACCTCCCCGGCTTCGGCCGGACGCCGAGCCACGACGACGACCCGCTCACGGTGCCGGGCTACGTGCGGTTCGTGCTCGACGTGGCCGACACCCTCGGCTGGGACTCCTTCACGCTCCACGGCAACTCGATGGGCGGCCTGATCGGCACCCTCCTCGCCGCCGACCACCCGCAGCGCGTCGACCGCCTCGTGCTGGTCTCCCCCGCGCTGCCGCCCCGGACGCCGCTGGGCCTGCTGAGGCCGAGCCGCGCCACGATCGACGGCATGGTCCCGGTGGCCGTGTCGTCCTTGACCGCCGTGGCGCTCGGCGCGGTGGGTCTCGCCGGGCCCGGGCTCGCCGAGCGTCGCAACCGCGCGATGCTCAAGCTCATCTATCCCGACCCCGACGGCGTCGACCGCGCGGTGCTGGACCTGATGGCCGCCGACTTCGCCGAGGACGTCGAGGGCGTGGACCGGCGCCGGGCCCTGCTCACGGCGACCCGGTCGATCTCCGCGCTGTGGGCCGACCCCCGGAGCACCTGGCGCGCGGTCCGCCGGATCCAGGCCCCGACCCTCGTCGTCGGCGGCACCCAGGACGCCCTGGTGCCGGCGAAGGTGCTGCGCGCCGTGCTGGCGCGGCGGCCGGACTGGGAGGGCCACGTGCTCGACGACCGTCGGCACGCGCTCATGCTCGAGGATCCCGACGCCTACCTGGCGATCGTCGACCGCTGGCACACCGGCGCGGCGGCCGCCTGAGGCCGCTGGCTGGGCGTGCTGCTGGACTCAGGGGCGAGCCGGGCGCACGCCCTTGTAGATCCCGCGGCGGACGATCCACGGCTGGAGCACCCGGCCGACCGACCACGCCGGGAAGCGGAAGGGGGGGCCGGATGGCGCGAAGACCTGGAGCCCGTCGGGCTGCGGGCCGAGCACCGAGCCCCAACGCGAGCGGGGCGCCCGGAACTCCCGCAGCGGCCGGTCCGCGAGCAGCGCCCGGACGTTGCCGGCCACCAGCCGGTCGGCACGGTTGCGGGCCGAGGACCGGAGGGGGTCGGTGGCCGCAACGTCGCCGACCGCCAGGACCCGCGGGTCGGCGACCGTCTGGAGGGTCGGCCGGACCCGGACGAACCCGTCCTCGTCGAGCAGCTCCGGCGGGAGCCAGCCGGAGTTGGGCCGCACCCGGCCGACCGCCCACAGCACCGCGTCGGCCGTGACCGCCCGCTGCCCGGTCGACCACGCGACCGTCCCGCTGGTCACCCGGTCGCACGCGAACCCGTCGGGCACCACCGCCCGGTGCCGCGGGTGCAGCAGCACGCCGGCCGCGTCCAGCCGGCGTCGTACGTGCGACCAGACCCGCGGGTGGTGGGCAGGGAGCGCCCGCTCGCCCGGGAAGTAGAGACCCACCCGCTTGTCCGGCCAGCGCGTCGCGAGCTGCAGCGCGCCGCCCACCGCGGCGGCGCCGCCACCGACCACGACGATCGTGTCGGCCGCGGCGAAGAACTCGTGCTGCGCGGAGAGGGCGGCGCGGACCTGCTCCGGCGTCTGCAGGTCCGGACGGCGCCACAACCCGTTGCTCACGCCGGTCGCCACGACGAGGACGTCGTACTCGACCGTGCGGGTCGCGCCGTCGGGCAGCTCGACCCGCACCGACCGGGCGGAGCGGTCCAGGCCGGTCAGCGTGCCGTGCACCGTGCAGACCCGGTCGAGCCGGCGGAAGCGGTCGAAGCCCACGCAGTAGTCGCGGGCCCACTGCTCGGGCCGAGCGAGCCGCAGGCCGAGCTCCTGCCCGCTGACCAGCCCCGGCTTGCTGGAGATCCCCACGACGTCGACGTGCCGGGAGAGGTGGATCGCGGTGAGCAGGCCGCTGTCGCCGAGGCCGGCGACCACGACGCGGGAACGACCGGCGCGCGCGGTCACCCGGCGGTCCGACGTCGCGGTGGACGCGGGAGGAGCCTGGGCACCCGGTCGATCACCTGCTGGTACGACGGGCGCCGCTCCAGGCTGCGCGCCTCCATCATCGGGATGCTGGCGCCCAGGAACATCGCGACCATCGCCACGGTGCCGAGCGAGAGCCACCACCAGTCACCCGGCGAGGTCGCGATGCCGAAGAGCGCGAGCGAGAGCCAGAAGCCGATCTCGCCCAGGTAGTTGGGATGGCGGGACCAGCCCCACAGACCCCGGTCCATCACCTCGCCGGGGCGGCGGGTGCGCACGAACCGGTGCATCTGCACGTCGGCCACCGCCTCGAGCGCGACCGCACCGAGCCCGACCCCGAGCGCGACGCCGTCGAGCCAGCCGACGTCGCGGCCCGGCCGGGTGAGCGCCACGTAGGCCGGCACGAGGCCGAGGAAGACCTGCAGGGTGGGCACGAGGTGGATCGCGAACAGGTCGACCAGCAGCTCCCACCGGCCGGCCCGCTCCCGCAGCAGCGGGTAGCGCCAGTCCTCGTGGTGCAGCCCCGGGAAGGTGTGGACCCAGTTGGCCGTGAGCCGCACCGCCCACACCACGACGACCGCGGTGACGAGCCACGACCGCACGTCGGTGGCGGGTGCTCCCCCGGCGATCCACCAGTAGAGGACGAGGTACGGCGGCAGCACGCTCCAGTAGGCGTCGTAGAAGCTGGAGTTGCGATGCACCCTGCTCGCGACGAACATCACGAGCGTCGCCAGCACGTCGGCGACCAGGGCGTCCAGCCAGAGCCGGCCGGTGTCCGGCCCGGCGACCAGCCAGGCGGTGGCCACCCCGAAGGCGACGACGTACGCCGCACCGACGCGCGCCAGCGACCCCGCCCTGCTCACCGGGCGAGCATACAAGAACGTGTTCTAGTTCCGGGTCACTCCCACTCGATGGTGCCCGGCGGCTTGGACGTGATGTCGACGGTGACCCGGTTGATCTCGCGGACCTCGTTGGTGATCCGGGTGGAGATCCGCTCGAGCACCTCGTGCGGCAGCCGCGCCCAGTCGGCCGTCATCGCGTCCTCTGACGTCACCGGCCGCAGCACCACGGGGTGCCCGTAGGTGCGGCCGTCGCCCTGGACGCCGACCGAGCGGACGTCGGCCAGCAGCACGACGGGGAACTGCCAGATGTCGCGGTCCAGGCCGGCGCGGGTGAGCTCCTCCCGCGCGATGGCGTCGGCCTCGCGCAGGATGTCGAGCCGCTCGCGGGTGACCTCGCCGATGATCCGGATGCCGAGGCCCGGGCCGGGGAACGGGTGCCGCCAGACGATGTCGGGCGGCAGGCCCAGCTGCTCCCCCACCAGGCGGACCTCGTCCTTGAACAGGGTCCGCAGCGGCTCGACCAGCTCGAACTCGAGGTCCTCCGGGAGCCCGCCGACGTTGTGGTGGGACTTGATGTTGGCGGCGCCCTCGCCGCCGCCGGACTCGACGACGTCGGGGTAGAGAGTGCCCTGGACGAGGAACCGGACCTTGGACCCCTCGGGCGAGCCCTCGATGATGTCGGCCTCGGCCGCCTCGAAGGTGCGGATGAACTCCCGGCCGATGATCTTCCGCTTCGTCTCCGGGTCGGTGACGCCGGCGAGCGCGTCGAGGAACTGCTTCTCCGCGTCCACGACGACCAGGTTGGTGCCCGTGGCTGCGACGAAGTCGCGCTCGATCTGCTCGGTCTCGCCCTTGCGCATCAGCCCGTGGTCGACGTACACACAGGTCAGGCGGTCGCCGATCGCCTTCTGCACGATCGCCGCAGCGACGGCGGAGTCGACACCTCCGGAGAGCCCGCAGATGGCGCGCCCGTCGGGACCGATCTGCTCGCGGATCCGCTCGATCTGGTCCTCGGCGATGTTGCCGATGGTCCAGGTCTGGCGGCAGCCGGCGATGTCCCACAGGAAGTGCTCGAGCACCTTCTGGCCGTGCTCGCTGTGGAGCACCTCGGGGTGCCACTGGACGCCGGCGAGCCCGCGGGCGACGTCCTCGAACGCGGCGACCGGGGTGGACTCGGTGGAGGCCAGCACCTCGAAGCCCTCGGGCGCCGCCGTGACCGAGTCGCCGTGGGACATCCACACCTTGTGCTCGAGCGGGATGCCGCCCAGCAGCGTGCCGGGGTGGGCCACGTGGACCTGGGTGCGGCCGTACTCCCGCGCACCGGTCGCCGACACCGTGCCGCCCAGGCCCTGCGCCATCAGCTGGAAGCCGTAGCACATGCCGAAGACCGCTCGGCCGGCCTGGAAGAGGGCCGGGTCGAGCGCCGGCGCACCGGGCTCGTAGACCGAGGACGGGCCGCCGGACAGGATGATCGCCTTCGGGTTGCGCGCCACCATCTCCGCGACCGGCATGGTGTGCGGGACGATCTCGGAGTAGACCCGCGCCTCGCGCACCCGGCGCGCGATCAGCTGCGCGTACTGCGCGCCGAAGTCGACCACCAGGACCAGGTCGTGCTCGTGCTCGGTGGTCTGCTGGGGCGCCGTCATGCCGGAATCCTACCGGCGGCGCGGCCGCTCCCCTGCACCCCCGACGCACCTGACCAACGCGTTGGGTCCGCGCCGGAGAACCAACGCGTTCATCAGGTACGACGACCGCCGAGCCGCCTCCGCAGCCAGATGGCACGGGCCTCGTCGTCGAGGGCCCGCCGGGCGGCGACGGTGGCGGTGTCGACCCACCAGGACGGCGGGCGGAGCGTCCAGCGCCGGACGGTGGACCGGCGCGCGGCCGCGCGGGCGTAGGCGCCGTCGAGCCGCCGGAGGAACCCGCGGGGATCCCTCCGGTCGCCGGCCATCATCGCGACCGGCTCGATGCCGAGCGACCGGAGCTCCTCCTCCCGGTCGAGGTCGCGCCGCCGTGGCTCGTCGCCGTCGTGGACGGCGCCGTTGTACTCCCCCGCCACCGCGTGCTCGGGATCGAGCAGGTCGGGAGTGGCCAGATGGCTCCCGTCGGGGCCGAACAGCGGCGGGTTGCACAGGAGCGGACCGTGGCGCCGCTCGCGCTGCCAGGTCAGCCGCATCACCGTCTCCTGCGGCGACCAGGAGTTCTCCCGGGCGAGCGGGAGCGCGGCCCGGAGCCTCCGCACGCCTGGCCGCGAGCCGAGCCGCGCGACGTAGTCACCGAAGGAAGCCAGGTCGACGAGGTCGGCGTACGCCGCCATTTCGAGCGCGACCACCGCGTCGACGAGGGAGCGCGCCCGACGGATCTCGTAGCTCACCGAGCGCTGCGCCGACGTGACCGGCAGGCCGTCGACGCACTCGACGTCGTCGGCGAACAGCCAGTCCTCGCACAGCAGCACCCCCTGGCGGGGGGCGACCGTCCGGTTGTCGCCGAGGGAGAGCGGCACCGGCAGCGGTGAGCCGTCGGCGGAGGTGCCGTCGAACCACGGGGCGTGCCGCCATGCCAGTGCGGCCCATCCGGTCGCGGCCGAGCCGCTCGGCCCGCCGGCCACCGCCTCGACGATGCGCTGCTCGGTCCTGGTGCCATCGGTGCCGCTGGGGACGTAGAGGCCCTTGGCCACCCGCCGCCAGCCCTTGCCGCGCACCTGCTGGGGCGACGGCCGACCGCCGGTCCGGTCGCGGTCGGGCCGCACGGGCGCGACGATACCGTCGCGGGTCAGGTCGAGCTCAGGCACGCTCCGAGGATGCGCCGGCGCGCGACGCGGCCGCGTCGGCTCTCCACAGGCCCGGCGTCGTACCTGATCAACGCGTTGGTTCTGCGGCGAGGAACCAACGCGCAGGTCAGGTGCGACGCAGCGGCGCTGCCCCGAAAAAGTCTGGCCCGAAAAGCACCAGGACCCGGCCGGGGAGGGAGGGTGGCCGGGTCCTGGTTGTCCACGCAGCTGATGGACAGTGCCTGGACCGAGCCCGGGTTTTCGGGAGGGAGCGTGAATCTCCGGGCTCGCAGTATCAACGAGGCGTCCCACGGGGGGTTACGGCGCGGTCTGACAACTTCCGAAGAAGTTCTCGGCGGGCCCGAGCGGTCCAGACCACCGGAGGTCGGGCGGGGGGTCGGGACCGCTCGAGAGGTCAGCTCACGCCGACGACCGGGAGGCGCAGGGCCGCCGGCGCGTCCGCTGGTACGACGGGCGCCTTCGGCGCCACCGGCTGGAGCCGCTCGTAGCCCGTGCCGAGCGCGGGGCGGGGGTCGGTCTCGCCCTTGTTGGGCCAGTAGGCCATCGCCCGCTCGGCCTGGGCCGTGATCGTCAGCGACGGGTTCACGCCGAGGTTGGCCGAGATGGCCGAGCCGTCGACCACGTGGAGACCGGGGTAGTTGTAGACCCGCTGGTAGGGGTCGATCACGCCGGTCTCGGGACTGTCGCCGATGGTGCATCCACCGATGAAGTGCGCCGTCAGCGGCCGGTTGAACGGCTCACCGATGTTGCCCCCGGGGGTGCCGCCCTTCATCTTGGCCGCGATCCGGCGCACCGCCTCGTTGCCGGCGGGGATCCAGGTCGGGTTCGGCTGGCCGTGGCCCTGGCGCGAGGACAGGATCCACTTGCCGGCGACCTTCTTCGGGAAGACGGTGATCGAGTTGTCGACCGCCTGCATCACCAGCACGATCACCGTGCGCTCGGACCAGTGCTTGAAGTCGTAGAGGTCCAGCACCCGGCCGCGCTCCTTCCACAGCTCCGTGAGCCACGACCTCCAGCGCGCCACGTCGCCGTCGCCGTCGGTGAGCACGGTCTGCATCAGGGACATGAAGTTGTGGCCCTTGCCGTAGCGCACCGGCTCGATGTGGGTGACGTCGTCGGGGTGGAACGAGGACGTGATCGCCACACCCTCGGTGTAGTCCGTGGTGTCGCCCTTCGGCGAGAGCGCGCCGAGGATGGACTCGGAATTGGTGCGGGTCAGGAAGCCGAGCCGGTCCGAGAGCCGCGGCAGCGACCCCTCTGCCTTGAGCCGGTGCAGCAGCTTCTGGGTGCCCAGCGAGGCCGCGGAGAAGACGACCTGCTCGGCGGTGAAGGTCTTGACGGCGCTGCGCCGCGACAGCTTGGCCTTGGTCCAGCGCGCCGTGACCTCGTAGCCGCCGTCCGGCAGCGGCCGTACGTCGGTGACGGTGGTCAGCGGGTGCACCACGGCGCCGTTCTGCTCGGCGAGGTAGAGGTAGTTCTTGACCAGGGTGTTCTTGGCGTTGTGCCGGCACCCGGTCATGCACTCCCCGCAGTTGATGCAGGTGTTGCGGCGGGGTCCGGCGCCCCCGAAGTAGGGGTCCTCGACCTCGGTGCCCGGCGCCTGCTCGGGGCCACCGAAGAACACGCCGACCGGGGTCGGGTGGAACGTGTCGCCCACCCCCATCTCCTCGGCGACGTCCTTGATGATCCGGTCGGCAGGGCTGACGTTGGCGTACTGGGTGACGCCGAGCATCCGCTTGGCCTGGTCGTAGTACGGCGCCAGCTCGGCCTTCCAGTCCGTGATGTGCGACCAGCTGGGGTCGCGGTAGAAGGCGTCGAGAGGCTCGTAGAGGGTGTTGGCGTAGACGAGGGACCCGCCACCGACCCCGGCACCGGCCACGATCATGCAGTCCTTGACCGCGTCGATCCGCTGGATGCCGTACATGCCGAGCTCGGGCGCGAAGAGGTACTTGGGCAGGTTCCAGTTGGACTCCGCGAAGTCCTTGTCCTCGAACCGCGCGCCGGCCTCCAGCACCGCCACCCGGTAGCCCTTCTCGGTCAGCCGCAGCGCGCTGACCGAGCCGCCGAAGCCGGACCCGATCACCAGGACGTCGTAGTCGAACTCCCCCGCCATCAGGCCCTCCCCAGCTTGTCCATCAGCCGCAGCGACGCGGTCATCATCTTGGCGTAGGTCTCGTCGGACATCCCGAGCATCGGGGCGAACCGCAGCAGCCGCTGCGTCGCGACCGACTGGGTCTCGGTGTAGCGGTGGATGCCCTCGGCACCCTGCCGCCGGCCCATCCCGGACTCGCGCATGCCGCCCATCGGGGCGTCGATGCTGGCGAAGGTGGCGCCGAACGCCTCGTTGACGTTGACCGTGCCGCACTTGATCTGCCGCGCGATCGCCCTGCCGCGGGCGCCGTCGCGGGTGTAGATCGAGGCGTTGAGGCCGTACTCCCCGTCGTTGGCGCGGGCGATCGCGTCGGCCTCGTCGTGGAACCGGTAGAGCGAGACCACCGGACCGAAGGTCTCGTGGCCGAAGCAGGTCATCTCCGGCGTGACGCCCTCGAGGATCGTCGGCTCGAAGAAGTACGGCGCCAGGTCGGGCCGGGCGGTGCCGCCGGCCAGGACGCGGGCGCCCTTGGCGACGGCGTCGTCGACGTGGGCCTGGACCGTGCGGAGCTGGTCCTCGGAGATCAGGGTGCCCATGTCGGCCTCCCAGGACAGGGTGGCACCGAGGGTCAGCGCCTTGGTGCGGGCGACGAAGCGCTCGACGAACCGGTCGTAGACCTGGTCGGCCACGAACATCCGCTCGGTGGAGACGCACAGCTGGCCGGCGTTGGAGAAGCTGGCGCGGACCGCACCCTCCGCGGCACGCTCGATGTCGGCGTCGCGGAGCACCAGGATCGGGTTCTTGCCGCCGAGCTCGAGGGAGCAGCCGATCAGCCGCTCGGCGGCCTGGCGGGCGATGATCCTGCCGGTCGCGGTGGAGCCGGTGAAGCAGATGTAGTCGGCGCGGTCGATGATCGGCGTGCCGAGCTCGCGGCCCGGCCCGGCGACGACCTGCCACAGGTCGCGCGGGAAGCCGGCCTCCTCCAGCAGCCGGGCGCCGAGCAGTGCGGAGAGCATGGTCTGCGCGTCGGGCTTGGTGACCACGGCGTTGCCGGCCAGCAGCGCCGGGAGGCCGTCGCACAGCGCCATGGTGAACGGGTAGTTCCACGGCGAGATGATGCCGACGACGCCCTTGGGCACGCGGTTCTGCTCGACCCGGGTCAGCACCGGCATCACGCCGGGCTTGCGCTGCGTGGCGAGGTGCTGGTGGGCGGTGCGGGCGTAGTAGCGCGCGGTCAGCGCGATGTGGATCGGCTCGTCGAAGGCGTGCTTGCGCGCCTTGCCGGACTCCAGCTGGACGAGGTCGATGATCTCGTCCTGCCGGTCGAGCACGATGTCGTGCAGGCGGTGGACGATCCGGGCGCGCTCCTCGATCGACACCCGGGCCCAGGCCGCCTGCGCGGTGCGGGCGCGCCGGAACGCCTCGGCGACGTCCTCGGCGCTCGACTGCGGGATGTTGGCCAGCGGCGCGCCGTCGATCGGCGAGTGGACCTGCGCGGTGGTGCCGGTGGTGGCGAGGATCCGGTCGGTCAGCCGGGCGACGTACTCCGGCTCCAGGGCGTACGACGCCCGGGGGTCGTGCTCGGGGTCGTGCGGACCGCCGACGGCCGGGTCGAGGGGTCCACCGGAGGCACCGGGACCGGAGATCGCTTCGCTCATGGAGCGAGCCTAGGTGAGCGTCGTCACTCGTCGCTACCGATCGGTAGCCGATGTGGTGCTTTACACATCCATATCGAGTGTCAAGCGCTCACATCGGCGGCGCCGACAGGTACACCGACTTCGACTCGGTGTACTGCGCCAGGCCCTCCGGACCGAACTCCCGGCCCAGCCCGGAGGCCTTGAAGCCGCCGAACGGCGCCGCGAAGTCCATCGTGTAGGTGTTCACGCCGTAGGTGCCGGTGCGCACCCGGCGCGCCACCTCCACGCCGCGGTCCTGGTCGGTGGTCCAGACGGTGCCGGCCAGGCCGTACTCGGAGTCGTTGGCGATGCGCACGGCGTCGGCCTCGTCGTCGTACGGGATCACCGAGAGCACCGGGCCGAAGATCTCCTCCTGCGCGATCCGCATCCGGTTGTCGACGCCGGCGAACACGGTGGGCCGGACGTACCAGCCCCGGTCGAGCCCGTCGGGGCGGCCGTTGCCGCCGGTGAGCAGCCGGGCGCCCTCCTCCTGACCCAGGGCGATGTACTTCTCCACCCGCTCCTGCTGGCGCTGGGCGACCATCGGCCCGATCTCGGTGGCCGGGTCCATCGGGTCCCCGACCCTCATGCCCCCGATCGCCTCGGCCAGCGCGGCGGCGAAGGCGTCGTGCCGCTCGCGGCTGACCAGCACCCGGGTCTGGGCGACGCAGGCCTGCCCGGAGTTCATCACGCCGAGGAACTTCAGCCCCTCGATGGCCGCCGCCTCGTCGGCGTCGTCGAGCACGATCGCCGCGGACTTGCCGCCGAGCTCGAGGGAGACGCGCTTGAGCTGTTCGCCGCAGATGGCGCCGATCCGGCGCCCGGCGGCGGTGGAGCCGGTGAAGGCGACCTTGTCCACGCCGGGGTGACGCACCAGGTGTTCGCCGACCTCGCGGCCCCCCGCGACGATGCTGACCACGCCCTCGGGCACGCCCGCCTCGACGAGCAGCTCGGCGAGCAGGTAGCAGTCGAGCGGCGTCTCCGGCGCCGGCTTCACCACCACGGTGCAGCCGGCGAGCAGCGCAGGCACGACCTTGGACAGCACGGTGAACTGCGGCACGTTCCACGGCGGGATGGCCGCGACGACGCCGACCGGCTCCTTGCGCACCATCACGTCGCCGCCGAGCGCTCCCGGCCGGGTCGACTCCCAGGGGAACTCCCGCGCGATCCCGAGGAACGCCTCGATCTGCATCCACGGTGCGGGGGCCTGGGCGAGGCTGCTGAACGAGATCGGCGACCCCATCTCGGTGCTGATCACCTGCGCCATCTCGTCGAGGCGCGCGGCGTAGAGCCCGGAGAGGTTCTGCACCACCTCGATCCGCTCCTCCGGGCGCATCCGCGGCCACGGCCCCTCGTCGAAGGCCTTCCGTGCCGCGGCGACGGCGGCGTCGATGTCGGCGGTGGTGCCCTCCGGCACCCGCGCCACGACCTCCTCGGAGTGTGGCGAGACCACCTCCAGGACCTGGTCGCTCGCGGGCTTGGCCCAGGTGCCGCCGATGAAGAGTGCGTCACGGTCGAGAGTCATGGGAGTTCCTTCCTAGGGAGCCAGGTCGAACCAGTCGGTGAAGCCGCTGGGGTCGTGGCGCCCGAGCGCGCCGTGCTCGAAGAGGCCCCAGCCCTCGGCGCCGTCGGCGCCCGGGCCGTGGGCCACCGCGTGGCCGACGTGGTCGATGACGCCGAACATGACCCGGCCGGCGACGGCCGGGTCGTCGAGGTCGTAGGTACGGCGCTCGGTGAACCCGGCACCCTTCCAGACGCCGTGCGTCCAGTCGGAGTCGCCGCCGTAGCCGCCGCCGACGTGGATCGGCACCGCGAGCTTGGAGGTCACCTCGAGCACCAGGTCCTTGCCCTCCGGCGTGGTGCAGTGGATCGTCGCCCCGGTCGGGACGCGGGTGCCGGAGGTGTAGCGGATCTCGACCCGGGGCCAGCCGAGCTGCTCGACGCGGCCGTCCCTCCAGACCCGGGTGCAGTCGTTGAGGGTGCGGAAGCCGTCCGGGGTCTCCTGGATGATCAGGACCACGCAGAAGTCGTCGAAGCGCATCGGGACGTAGAGCCACCACATGCCCTCGAACGCCGGGTCCGCCGGCTTGCCGCCCTGCACCGGCTCGCCGACCGGGCGGATGCCCCACGAGCGGTCCCGGGTGCCGACCCAGCGGTCCGGCGTGACCGCGATGTCCTGGCCGTCGACGTTGACGACGCCCTCCCAGGTGCCGACCTGCGCGAAGCGCTGGGCGTCCAGCGTGGTGCCCGAGCCCTGCCGCATCACGTGGGGCAGCTCCTGGACGACGTCGAAGGAGCCCTCCCAGGTCAGGTCCAGTGCGACGCCCTCGGTCTCCTCCATCACGATGCGGATCCGGCGCAGTGGCTCGAGGACGTCGATCCGGTAGCTGCCCACGGTCTGCGCCATCCGGTCCGCGCCGCGCGGGTCGGCGGCGTCGCCGAGGTGCACGGCGGTCTGCTCGGCCCTGCCGTCGACCTGGCGGCGCAGCAGCACGAACGCGTCCTTGGTGCCGAGGTTGGGATAGAAGCCGAGCCCGGTGATCAGGAACAGGTCGCCGGTGCGGTCGTGGGCGTTGAAGTAGCAGCGGTCGTAGAAGTTGCGGTCGCTGCTGCCGGCCCACGCCACCGGCCGGGGCAGCTGGTGGATCGGGTACTCGTCGAGCGGTCCGAGGCCGACGTACTCGCCGTGGAGACCGCCGCCGCCCGCCGCTGCGCTCATCAGGCACCCACCTCGGCCAGGAGCCGCTCGAGGAGCGGACGGTGGTGGAAGACCGCCTCCGGGTCGTCGGGACGCTCGATCTCCCCGAAGTGGATCTGCCGGGCGCTGGTCCGCAGGAAGACGCAGCCCCAGAGGACAGCGCAGTGCAGCTGGTGCCAGGTGAGGTCGCCGACCTCCACCCCGGTGAGCTCGCGGTACGTCGCGCGGACGTCGTCGACCCGCAGGAAGTCGGGCATGCCCGGCAGGCCCATCATCCCGGTGATCTCCTGGAAGACGCCGTGCGCGAAGACCATCCACGCCAGGTCCATCTCGCGGGGCCCGAGCGTCGCCATCTCCCAGTCGAGGACGGCGACGGGCGTGAAGTCGCGGTACATCGTGTTGCCGATCCGGGCGTCGCCCCAGACCAGCACCGGGTCGTCGTTGCGCGGCAGGTTCGCCTCGAGCCAGGACAGTCCGCGCTCCAGCAGCGGTGAGGGCGGGCTGCCCCCGGGCGCGTCGAGCGCGTACTGGTACCACGACTTGGTCTTCGCGAGGTTGCGCGCGAGGGTCGTCGGGCCGTCGTGGCCGGCGGTCCCCGGGTCGAGGAAGCCGAAGGTGGCGCCCGGGTCCGGGATGCCGTGCAGCTTCGCGAGCACCTCGACGCTGTTGCGCTGCAGCCGCCGCTGGTCCTCCGGGGAGGCGTCGAAGAGCCAGTTGTCACCGAAGGTGTAGGGCAGCACGTCGGGCGGGACCAGCCCGTCGATGCGGTCCATGAAGAAGAACGGCGTGCCGAGCACCTCGCCGGTCGGCTCCATCCAGCGCACGGCGGGCACCGGCACGTCGGAGCGCTCGCCGGCGAGCCGCATGGCGTCGTACTGGTCCTGGAGCCGGTACTCCGGGAAGACGGGCAGGTCCTCGGCCGCCGGTGCCACCCGGGCGACGTACTCCCCCGTGCGGCGCTGCCCGTCCTCGGTGACGGCGACGTCGACGATGACCGTCTCGCTGGACATGCCGTTGCTGTCCACCCCGGCGTGCAGGGTGACCACCGGATCGGCTCCCGCCGGGAGGATCCCGGCGAGCCACTCCTCGAGCCGGTCGTGCACCGTCTGCTGGTCGCGGCTCGAGCGCTGCAGCGTCATGTCTGCGGGCGGTGGGGACTGGGTCACGGCATCCTCCTGCTCAGGCCTGAGCCTGTTAGAACCTGTTCTAGTTGTCAACGGCGCCTGTGACGCGGCTCACTCGGTCCGCGTTACGATACGACGAGTATCGGAATAGGGGAATGCCCGTGAGCCAGAAATCCGGGAGCCGCCCGGTCGGCCGTCCGCGTGACCCGCGCATCGAGGCGTCGGCCCTGGCGGCCGTGCGCGAGCTCCTCGTCGAGCAGGGGTACGCCGGCGTCACCGTCGCCGCCGTCGCAGAGCGGGCCGGCACCACCAAGGCGGCGCTCTACCGTCGCTGGCCGGCACTGCCCCACCTGGTCTACGAGGCGGCGTTCCCCTCCGAGCTGCTCGCCGCGATGCGCCTCGGGGACGACCTCCACGCCGACCTGGCCCGCATCGTCCGCGGGACCAGGGACGCCCTCGGCACGCCGGTCGCCGCGGCGGCCCTGGCCGGGCTGCTCCCCGAGTTCG
Source organism: Nocardioides proteolyticus (assembly GCF_051280635.3). Lineage (NCBI taxonomy): Bacteria > Bacillati > Actinomycetota > Actinomycetes > Propionibacteriales > Nocardioidaceae > Nocardioides > Nocardioides proteolyticus. Next base: position 37,599 of record NZ_JBNBPO030000012.1, read on the forward strand.
CGACCCATCCGGAGCTCCACACCGCGCTCTTCGGCCGGTTCGCCGGGGTGTTCGGCGCACTCGACGACCGACTGCGCAGCGCCGCCGTCGCCGGTGAGGCCGACGTCGGCGTCCAGGCGGCCGACGTCCTCCGCCTGGTCATCGGCGCGACGCTGGTCGGGCTGCTGCTCGACCCGGGCGAGCTCGACGACGACTGGGTCGAGCGGACCGCGACCATGCTCGCCCGAGGCGTCCGGCGCTGACCGCGGCCCACGGGCGAGTGGTGGCGGCCGGCGGGGCGCCGACCGCCACCGGCAGGCTCACTCGGGGACGCCGCTCTCCGGCGGCGCGTCCTGCGCGGCGCTGTCGTCCTCGGTGACGTCCGCGTCCCCGATGTCGGTGGTCCACACCGGCGTCAGCTCCTCGCCCGTGCCGTTCTCGATCCGCACGACCGACATCCCGGAGATGCCGAGGTGGCTGTCCTCGGAGTAGCGGAACGGAGCGAGGCCGGGGCCCTCGAAGCCGGCGCCCTCCTCCTCGAGGGCGTCGACGATGCCCTGCCGGGTCAGGTCGTCGCCCGCCGCGGCGAGCGCCTGGGCGAACGTGTACGCCTGGGCCATCCCGTAGATGCGGTAGTTGGTGAGCGGCTCGTCGTTCCCGTGCTCGTCCCAGACCTTCTGCCACAGCTGCACCCAGGGGTCGTCCGGCGCATCGACACCGGCGAGGTACTCGGTCGTCATCACGCCGTCGAGCAGGGCCGAGCCGTCCTTGACCTGACCCTTGGAGAACTCCGCCAGCAGCCCGCCGACGAGAGCGGGGTCGGAGCCGACGTTGCTGTAGAACCACTGCGGCTCGAAGCCGAGCTTGAGGGCCGTCAGCTGGGTCAGCGCGGTGTACGACGGCACGTTGAAGCCGATCACCAGCTCGACGCCGGCCTTCTGCAGCGCGGCGAGCTGGGGCGCCACGTCGGTGTTGCCCGGGGTGTACTTCTGCACCTCGACGACCTGGTCGTCGATGAAGCGACGGACCCCCTTCTCACCGTCGGCGCCGAAGTCGTCGTCCTGCAGGAAGAGTCCGACCTTGGCGTCAGGCATGTTCTCGGCGACCCACTTGCCGATCACCTTGCCCTCGCTCTCGTAGTCGGTCTGCCAGCCGAAGGTCCACGGCTTCGAGGCCGGGTCGTCGCCCCACTGGAGCGAGCCGCTCGACACGAAGAGGTCAGGCACCTCCTCACGGTTGAGCTTGTCCACGACCGCGGCGTGCGTCGGCGTGCCGAGCCCGGCCACCACGCCGAAGACCTCCTCCTCCAGCAGCAGCTGGTCGGTGACCTGCGCCGTGCGCGTCGGGTCGTAGGCGTCGTCCTTGTAGACGAACTCGATCTGGCGGCCGTTGATGCCGCCGTTGGCGTTCACGTAGTCGTAGTAGGCCTGGTGGCCGGTGGGGATCTCGCTGTAGCCGGGCGCGGCGACGCCGGTCAGGGGGAAGTGCGAGCCGATCTTGATCGTGTCGTCGGTGATCCCGACGACCGAGCCCTCCTCGGACTCGGCCTCCTTGCGGTCCTCCCCGGCGCCACACGCGGTGACCAGGGCGAGGCTGGTGAGCATGCAGGCGGCTCGGGCCGCCCTGCGGGCCTTGCTTCTCATGGTTGTTCCTCCTCGGGTGACACGGTCGGGTGGCCGTGGGTCTGGGGCGCCGGGACGGCGGACGGGACGGGATCGGCCGGCAGCGCGCGCTCGCGGCGCCGGCGGCGGAGGTCGCGGACGGTGCCGACCAGCCCGGCCGGAGCGAGGATCACGACGAGCACGAGAGTCAGGCCGTAGACGACCGGCGCCACCTCCGCGGCGCGGGTCTGGTCCAGTCCCGCGCCGACCCCGGCGTCGGTCACGATGCGCTGCAGGAAGGTGAGCACGAACGCGCCGATGAGCACCCCGGAGAGGCTGCCGAGCCCGCCGAGGACGATGACGCTGACCAGCGTCAGGGAGAGCGTGAGCCCGAACGACCCCGGGCCGGCGTAGCCGAACCGCAGGGCCAGCAGCGCCCCGGCGAGCCCGGCACAGGCGGTGCTCACCACGAACGCCAGCACCCGGGCCCGACCGAGGTGCACCCCGGCCAGCTCGGCCGCGACGTCGTCGTCGCGGACCGCCGCCCACAGCCGGCCGGTGCGGCTGCGCATCAGGTTGGCGAGCACGATGAACGTGACGATCAGCGACGTCCACGCGAGGTAGGCGACGAAGCGAGCGCTGTCCAGCGGGTTGCCGGTCAGGAAGAAGGCAGCGTCCAACAGCCAGGGCGGCGTCTCGGGCAGGTGGATCGTCTGGCCCTGGGGGCCGCCGAGCGCGTCGAAGGACTGGGCGATGCCCGGCACGGCGACCGCCAGGGCCAGCGTCGCTCCGGCGACGTAGGGCCCGTGCAACCGGGCGGCGGCGACGCCGACGAGGGCACCGAACGCGACGGTGACCAGCACCGCGGCCAGGAGCACGACGAGAAGGGGCGGACCCGAATTGGGCTCGGCCAGGAACCACGCCGTGGTGTAGGCGCCGACGGCCATGAACGCCCCGTGGCCGAGCGAGAGCTGGCCGCTCACGCCGGTCAGCACGGTGAGCCCGCCGGCCGCGATGGCGAGGTAGGCGACGTCGGTCAGCTGGGTGACCCGGAAGTCGCTGGCCGTCTCGAGCACCACGACCAGGAGGAGGAAGGAGGCCAGCCCGAGGCCGAGGTGGCGCAGCAGCGGGACCTGCGCCCAGCGGGTGAGCACCGCGCGCATCAGACCCTCCGCTCCGCGGTCGCGCCGAACAGCCCACCGGGCCGGACGAGCAGGACCGCCATCAGGATCAGCAGCGCCGTGACCGAGACCAGCTCCGAGCCGACGTACCCGCTGACGAAGCTGAGCGACATGCCCAGCAGCAGGCCGCCGACCACCGAGCCCGCCGGGCTGTCGAGGCCACCGAGGACCGCCGCGACGAAGCCGAAGATGACGACGCTGTCCATGTAGCCGGGATGGATCAGGTTGCCGCCGGCGATGAGCAGGCCCGAGAGCGAGCCGACCACGGCGGCGAGCGCCCAGCCGACCGTGAGCATCCGCCCGACGTCGACGCCGAGGAGCCGAGCGACCTCCGGCGCGAAGGCCGCGGCGCGCATCTTCAGGCCGAGGTCGGTGTAGCGGAACAGGAGCACCAGGGCGGCCATCACCACGCCGACGACCACGAGGGTGAAGATTCCGAAGCCGGTGATCGGGATGGTGCGCCCGCCGACCTCGATCCCGCTGACCCCGAACGGGGCGCGGAAGGCCTCGTAGCTGGAGCCGAACACGATGGCCGCGATCCCGTGGATCGCGACGAAGAGGCCGAGGGTGACGATCACCGCGTTGAGCTCGCCCTTGCCCTCGACCGGGCGGATGACGACCCGCTCGACGAGAGCGCCCAGCACCAGGCCGGAGACCAGCGCCGCGGCGAAGCCCAGCCAGTAGGAGTGGCCGGCCTGGATGATCACCAGGGCGACGTAGGTGGTGAGCATCGCCATCGGCGCCTGGGCGAAGTTGACGATCCGCGTCGAGCGCCAGATCAGGCACAGGGCGAGGGCGAACGCCGCGAAGACCGCCCCGAGGGTCAGGCCGTTGAAGGCGGTGGCGAGGAGCTGTTGCACGGCGACTCCGATCAGAACCCGAGGTAGGCGTGGCGGAGCTGCTCGTCGGCCGCCAGCACGTCGGCGCGGTCACTGGCGACGACCCTGCCGAGGTTGAGGACGACTCCGCGGTCGGCCACGGAGAGGGCGCTGCGCGCGTTCTGCTCGACCAGCACCACGGTGAGTCCCTGCTCCTCGACCTGGGAGCGGACGAGCGCGAGGATCTGCGCGACGACCCGTGGGGCGAGCCCGAGCGACGGCTCGTCGAGCAGGAGCAGGCGCGGGCGCGCCATCAGCGCCCGGCCGATGACCAGCATCTGCCGCTCCCCGCCGGAGAGGGTGTGCGCGTCGGCCGACCGGCGCTCGGCGAGCCGCGGGAAGAGGTCGAACACCTCGTCGAGCGTCAGCTCGGGCGTGCCGGTCGTGCGGTGCAGGGAGCCGAGGCGCAGGTTCTCGGTGACGGTCAGCTCGGCGATCACACCGCGGCCCTCGGGGACGTGGGCGATGCCGAGCGGGGCCATCCGCTCGGGGGCGCGCCGGGTGAGGTCGGCGCCGTCCAGGAGCACCTGGCCGCCCACCGGCCGGACCAGGCCGGAGACGGTGCGGAGCAGGGTCGTCTTGCCCGCGCCGTTGGCGCCGAGCACGGCCGTGACCTGTCCCCGCGGTGCGACGAGGCTGACGCCGTCGAGCGCGGTGACGGCGCCGTAGCGGGTGGTGAGCTGCTTGACCTCGAACATCAGGACGCCTCGACCGCCTCACCGAGGTAGGCCGCGACGACCGCGGGGTCCCGCTGCACCTGCTCCGGCCTGCCGGCCGCGATCACCCGGCCGAAGTCGAGCACCGTCACCTGGTCGCAGACCTCCATCACCAGGTCCATGTGGTGCTCGACGAGCAGCACCGACATCCGCTCCCGCAGCCGCCCGATCAGCTCGCCCAGCTCGGCCATCTCCTCCTGGGACAGTCCGCTGGCCGGCTCGTCGAGGAGCAGCAGCTCGGGTTCGGCGACGAGGGCACGGGCGAGGGCGACCTTCTTGCGCACCGGATAGGGGAGGCTGCCGGGATGCCGTCCGGCGTACGACGCGACGCCGAGCTCCTCGAGCGCGGCCATCGCCCGCTGCCGGAGTCGCGCGTCGTCACGCGGCGCCCGGCCCGCACCCACGAGCGTCGACCAGAACCCCGCCCGCGCATGCCGGTCGGCGCCGACCATCACGTTGCCGAGGACCGGCATCCGGTCGAAGAGGCCGAGCCCTTGGAGGGTCCGCGCGATGCCTCGGCGGGCGAGCTCGTGCGGCCGGGTCGCCGCCCGCTCCTCGCCCTTCCACACGACCGTGCCGTCGTCGGGCCGGACGAAGCCGCAGGCGACGTTGAACAGCGTGGTCTTGCCTGCTCCGTTGGGCCCGATCAGTCCATGCACCTCGCCGGCACCCACCGCCATCGAGACGTCGCTGAGCGCGGTCACCCCGCCGAAGTCGACCGAGACGCCGCGCAGGGCGAACAGCTCGCTCATGCCGGCGCGGGGAGGTCGACGAGGACGGCGAGCCGGTCGCGGTGCGCGCCGGGCGAGCCGAGCGCGAGCTGGCCGGCCTTGGCCCGCTTGAGGTACAGGTGGGCCGGGTGCTCCCAGGTCATGCCGATGCCGCCGTGGAGCTGGACGGCCTCCTCCGCGGCCGAGACCGCGGCGTCGCTGCAGTACGCCGCCGCGAGGTGGACGGCCACGGTCGCATCCGGGTCGTCGGCCGCCAGCGCCGCCGCCGCGTGGCGCGCCACCGCACCCGCCGACTCCGCGACCACGTAGAGGTCCGCCAACCGGTGCTTGAGCGCCTGGAACCCTCCGACGACACGGCCGAACTGCCGGCGCTCCTTGAGGTAGGCCACGGTCGTCTCCAGGCACCACGAGACGATCCCCGCCTGCTCGGAGGCGAGCAGGCCCGCGCCCGCGAGGAGAGCGCGGTCGACGGCCGCCTCGCCGGTCGGCGCAGGCACGACGAGCTCGGCCGCGGCGGCCTCGAACCGCAGGTCGGCGAGCTGGCGGCTCATGTCGAGCGAGACGACCGGCTCCACCTGCGCCTCCGCCGCGGGCACCGAGCACACCGCGATGCCGTCCCCGGTCCGCACCGGCACCAGCAGCACGTCGGCCTCCACTGCGCCGGCCACGCTGCGGACCGCGCCGGAGACGGTGCCGCGGCCGTGCTCCAGCGGTGCGGGCGCTGCGCCCGGGCCGGCGGTGAACGGCACGGCCAGGGCCGCGCAGCCCTCGCCCGCCGCCAGGCCGCGCAGCAGCGCTCGCGCCGCGTCGGTGGCGCCCTCGGCGAGGAGCACCGTCGTGGCCACGACCGCACTCGTCAGGTACGGCGCCGGCGCCACCGCCCGGCCGATCTCCCCGAGCACGACGGCGGCCTCGCGGGCACCGGCACCCGCACCGCCGGCGGACTCGGGCACCAGGAGTCCCGCCAGGCCCAGCTCGGCGGCCAGCCCCTGCCAGAGCGGGTCGACGGCGGAGCGGTCGCCGTCGTAGGTCCGGCGGACGGAGTCGGCGTCGCTGCGCCGGGCGAGGAAGGAGGCGACCGTGTCGCGGAGGTCCTCCTCCTCGGGGCTGAGCAGCAGGGGGAGGTCGCTCACCGGACGGTCTCCTTCCAGGGCACGTCCTTGTCGGTGCGGTGCTCCGCCGGCAGGCCGAGGACCCGCTCGGCCACGATGTTGCGCAGGATCTCGGAGGTGCCGCCCTCGATCGAGTTGCCCTTGGCGCGCAGGTACCGGTAGCCGGCGTCGCGGCCGGTGAAGTCGACCTGCTTGGGCCGCACCATCGCCCAGCCCTGCTCGCTCTCGTAGCGCAGACCCTCCTCGCCCAGGAGCTCCACCTCCAGGCCGGACAGCTGCTGTGCCAGGCGGGCGAAGGTGAGCTTCATCGCCGAGCCCTCCGGACCGGGCTGGCCCACGGCGAGCCTCTGCCGCAGCCGCATCCCGCTCACCCGCGCGACCTCGGCCTCCACCCACAGCCGCAGCAGCCGCTGGTGGAGGTCGTGGGTGCGGCGGTCCGGACGGCTGCGCCAGGCGTCGGCGACCTTGCCGAGCATGCCGCCCTCGCGGGGCATCGGGATCCCGCCGATCGCGACCCGCTCGTTGTTGAGCGTGGCGTTGGCGACCTTCCAGCCCTCGCCCTCCGCGCCGAGCCGGTGGCTGTCGGGTATCCGGACGTCGGTCAGGAACACCTCGTTGAACTCGGCTTCGCCGGTGATCTGCCGCAACGGGCGGACCTCGACCCCGGGATCGGTCATGTCGCAGAGGAAGTAGGTCAGGCCCCGGTGCTTCGGCGCGTCCGGGTCGGTGCGGGCGACGAGGATCGCGAACCGGGCGTTGTGGGCCCCCGACGTCCACACCTTCTGGCCGTTGACCACCCAGCCGTCCCCGTCGCGGACGGCGCGGGTGGCGAGGGCCGCGAGGTCCGATCCGGCGCCCGGCTCGCTGAAGAGCTGGCACCAGACCTCCTCACCGGTCCACAGCGGCCGGAGGAACCGCTCCTGCTGCTCGGCGGTGCCGAACGCGAGGATGGTCGGCGCGGCCATGCCGAGGCCGATGCCGATCCGGCCCGGCTGGTTGTCGGGCGCGCCGGCCTCGGCAAGGAGGCGCTCGACGTCGTTGTGCCACTCCCGCGGCAGGCCGAGTCCGCCGCGGCCGACGGGGAAGTGCACCCACGCCAGCCCGGCGTCGTACCGCGCGCGGAGGAAGGCCAGCCGCTCGGTCGTCGCGGGATCGTGCTCGGCGAGGAAGTCCGCGACCCGCTGGCGCAGTCCGTCGCGGGTGATCCGGTCACTCATCTGCTCGTCCTGTTGTCGGGGGCTGGTGTCGGGGGCTGGTGTCGGGGGCTGGTGTCGGGGCTGGTGTCAGCCGGGTCCCCGGGGCCTCGGCCTCGGGCCACGGTCGGGCGAGCCGGTGACGGCCGCTCGACAGTGACTAAGCGCTTGCTTAGGATGTGGCGTCCGTCACCCTGCCTGGCCGGGGGGCTTCTCGTCAACCACCTGTCCGGCCGCGGCCGAGAAGGGAGGATGGGCATCGTGACTGCGACCGACCCGCCCGTCGCTCGGCAGGCGGGAGCGCGCCAGGCGCGCGCCGACGGCGCGCGGGCGCGGCTCCTGGAGGCAGCGGTCGCGGCGTTCGGCGCCAAGGGGTTCCACGGCACCACCACCCGCGACATCGCCGGCGCGGCCGGGATGAGTCCGGCGGCTCTCTACGTGCACCACCGATCGAAGGAGGAGCTGCTCTACCTGATCTCGGTGGAGGGCCACCAGCGGATCCTGGAGCTGCTCCGCGAGGTGGTCGCCGCCACCGACGGCCCGACCCGGCAGATCCGCGAGCTCGTCTTCCGCTTCGCCCGCCGCCACGCGCGCGAGCACACCTGGGCGCGCGTGGTGAACTACGAGCTCCGCGCGCTGGCCGAGGACCACCTCGCGGAGGTGATGGAGCTGCGCAGGCAGATCAACCGCGAGGTGCGCGCCGTGGTGGAGGCCGGTGCCGCGACCGGTGAGTTCACCACGGTGGCGGACGCGAGCATGACCACGGTGGCGCTGCTGTCGCTCGGCATCGACATCGCACGCTGGTACGACGAGGACGGCCGCTGGTCCCCCGACGAGGTCGCCGAGCTCTACGCAGGGCTCGCCCTGCGGATGGTCGGCGCGCAGCCAGCCTGACGGCGGCGCGGGAGCGCGACCGCCGCGGAGCCGCGGCGGCTCAGGCGGTCACGACCTCGACCCGCTGGAACTCCTTGAGCTCGGTGTAGCCGGTGGTCGCCATCGAGCGCTTCAGGGCACCGACGAGGTTCATGGTGCCGTCGGCGACCCGCGAGGGCCCGAACAGCACCTCCTCGATCGTGCCGACCTGCTCGAACCGGACCCGCTGCCCGCGCGGCAGGTCGGCGTGGTGCGCCTCGGCGCCCCAGTGGAAGCCGCGGCCGGGCGCGTCGGTGGCCCGCGCGAACGGCGAGCCCACCATGACCGCGTCGGCGCCGCACGCGATCGCCTTCGCGAGGTCGCCGGACTTGCCGATCGAGCCGTCGGCGATGACGTGGACGTAGCGACCGCCGGACTCGTCGAGGTAGTCCCGCCGGGCGGCGGCCACGTCGGCCACCGCGCTGGCCATCGGCACGGCGATGCCGAGCACGGTCCGGGTGGTGTGGGCCGCTCCCCCACCGAAGCCGACGAGCACGCCGGCCGCCCCCGTGCGCATCAGGTGGAGCGCGGCCTGGTGGGTCGCGCAGCCGCCGACGATCACCGGCACGTCGAGCTCGTAGATGAACTCCTTGAGGTTCAGCGGCTCCGCCTGGCTGGAGACGTGCTCGGCCGAGACCGTGGTGCCGCGGATGACGAACAGGTCGACCCCCGCGTCGGTCACGGTCTTGGCGAACTCCTTGGTGCGCTGGGGCGAGAGCGACCCGGCGACGGTGACGCCCGCGGCGCGCATCTCCCGCAGCCGCTCGGTGATCAGCTCCGCGCGGATGGGCTCGGTGTACATGGCCTGCAGGCGCCGGGTCGCCTCCTCGCCCTGGAGCCCGGCCACCTCCTCGAGCAGCGGCTCGGGGTCCTCGTAGCGGGTCCACAGGCCCTCGAGGTTGAGCACGCCGAGGCCGCCGTACTGCCCGAAGGCGATGGCCGTGCGCGGCGACATCACCGAGTCCATCGGCGCGGCGAGGATGGGCAGCGAGAACCGGTAGGCGTCGATCTGCCAGTCGACGCTGACCTCCTCGGGGTCGCGGGTGCGCCGGGAGGGCACGATCGCGATGTCGTCGAAGGAGTACGCGCGGCGGGCACGCTTCGCGCGGCCGATCTCGATGTCGCTCACCGGCCAAGGGTATCGGCCCGGGCCGACCCCGCCGACCCCGCCGACCCCGATCGGCCGGTGCTGCTCAGGTCCGGTCGAAGGCCCTGCGGTAGTGGTCGGCCAGGGCCGGGTAGTAGTCGTCGAACGCGATCGTCGCCGGGTCCGTGCCGGACTGCACCGCCACCAGGCGGTCCAGGTAGTAGTCCCAGCCGGGACCCATCGAGTCGGCCATGCCGGCCACCGGCACGCTCTGCGCGAAGACCAGCGTGGTGACCCCGTCGCTCTCGCCGAGGTCGAGCCGGATGCGCCACTCGAGCGGCGCTCCGCCGTCCTCGGCGGGCACCCGGCTGCTGACGAGCAGGAACCGGGGTGGATCGCACTCATGGATCTCGAACACCTCGGGCGCGACGTCCTCGCCCTCGTAGAGCATCCGCAGGATCACCCGCCCCTCGGCAGGGTCGCCGTCCCACGAGCCGAACCAGCGGGCCAGCCGGTCGGACTCGGTGACCGCGGCCCAGACGTCCTCGACGGGCGCGCGGAAGGTCCGCGTCAGCACCAGCCAGTCGAGCCCGTCGCGGGTCTCGCGCCGCCCGGTGGCCCTCGGTTGCTCGGCCGTCATCCTGTCTCCTCCTGTTCCGTGCTGGGCTGCGTGGCGTCCCGCTCGCGCCTGCTCCGGCCCACCCGCCGCACCTCGAGGTCCAGCGCGTCGAGCACGTGCTCAGGGACCCGCGGAGCCGGGGCGAGCGCGGCGAGGAGCTCTGCCACCGGCTGCAGCGCCTCCGGGCGGAGCCGGTGGTGCCGTTCGCGGCCGCGCTCGGTCGCGGTGACCACGCCCGCCTCGACCAGCAGCCGCAGGTGCTTGCTGATGGCGGGGCGGCTGATGTCGTGGCGAGCGGCCAGGTCGACCACCCGTGCCGGCCCCTCCGCGAGCTGCCGCAGCAGGGCACGCCGCACCGGGTCGGCCAGGGCGGCGAAGACGTCCACTCGCTATTGGTAACCGATCGGTTACCAATAGTCAACCGGCGGCGCCTCCGAGGTCAGCGGTGGTAGTTCGGCGCCTCGACCGTCATCTCGACGTCGTGCGGGTGGCTCTCCTTGAGCGAGGCCGAGGTGATCCGGACGAACCGCCCCTTGTCCTGGAGCTCGGGGACGGTCCGGGCGCCGACGTAGAACATCGACTGGGAGAGGCCGCCGAGCAGCTGGTGGGCGACGCTGGCGAGCGGGCCCTTGTAGGCGACCCGGCCCTCGATGCCCTCCGGCACGATCTTGTCGTCACTGGCGACCTCGGCCTGGAAGTAGCGGTCCTTGGAGTAGGACTTCTTGCCCCGGGAGGACATCGCGCCGAGCGACCCCATGCCGCGGTAGGTCTTGTACTGCTTGCCCTGGTGGAAGACCACCTCGCCGGGCGACTCCTCGCAGCCGGCCAGCATCGAGCCGATCATGACCGAGTCGGCACCGGCGACGATCGCCTTCGCGATGTCGCCCGACTGCTGCAGCCCGCCGTCGGCGATCACGGGCACGCCGGCCGGCCGGGCGGCCAGCGATGCCTCGTAGACGGCCGTGACCTGCGGGACCCCGCAGCCGGTGACGACCCGGGTGGTGCAGATCGATCCCGGCCCGAAGCCGACCTTGACCGCGTCGGCGCCGGCGTCGACGAAGGCCTGGGCGCCCTCACGGGTCGCCACGTTGCCGCCGATCACCTGGACGTGCCGGGTGGCGGGGTCGGTCTTCAGCCGGCGGACCATGTCGAGCAGGAGGCTGACGTGACCGTGGGCGGTGTCGGCGACGAGCACGTCGACACCGGCCTCGATCAGCTTGCCGGCCCGCTCCCAGGCGTCGCCGAAGTAGCCGATCGCGGCGCCGACCATGAGCCGCCCGTCGGCGTCCTTCGAGGCGAGCGGGAACTGCTCGGACTTCACGAAGTCCTTCACCGTGATCAGGCCGCCGAGCCGTCCCTGCTCGTCGACCAGGGGCAGCCGCTCGCGCTTGTGCTGGCGCAGCAGGGCCGTCGCCTCGTCCCGGCTGATGCCGACCGGCCCGGTGACCAGGGGCATCGGCGTCATCACCTCGTCGACCTTGGTGGTGGCCCACTCCGCCACCGGGGTGAAGCGGAGGTCGCGGTTGGTGCAGATGCCGAGCAGGCGGTTGTCGGCGTCGACGACGGGGAGCCCGGAGACGCGGTACTCGCCGCAGATCCGGTCGAGGTCCTCCAGCGTCGCGTCGGGACCGATGGTGACCGGGTTGGAGATGATGCCGGTCTGGGTGCGCTTGACCAGGTCGACCTGGTAGGCCTGCTCCTCCGCGGACAGGTTGCGGTGGAGGATGCCGATGCCGCCCTGGCGGGCCATCGCGATCGCCATCCGGGACTCGGTGACGGTGTCCATCGCCGCGCTGATCAGCGGGGCCTTGAGGGAGATCTCCCGGGTGAGCCGGCTGGTGGTGTCGATCTCGTCCGGCGTCAGGTCGGAGTGGCCCGGCAGCAGCAGCACGTCGTCGTAGGTCAGGCCCAGTGCGGCGAACTTGTCGGGAACCTCGGTGACCTCCATGGAGAGATCCTACGGCTCCGCCGACTCCCCGCCGAACCGCCACCGCCCGCGTCGTCGCGGCATCGGTCACACCGAACCGGTGGCGGCGCCCCGGGCCGTGCGTCACGCTGGACCGGTGAGCCCCGACCTGCCCCCGCACGTGCTGGTCCTCTTCGGCGCGACCGGCGACCTGGCCGCCCGCAAGCTCTTCCCCGGCCTCTACCGACTGGCCGCCGCCGGCCGGCTGCCGCGCCACTTCGCGGTGATCGGCAGCGGACGACGCTCGCCCGGCACCGACGAGGAGTTCCGCGACCAGGTCCGCAGCGCCCTGGCGGAGTTCGTCGGCGAGATCGACGAGGCGGTGGCCGGGCCGCTGCTGGAGAAGATCGGCTTCGTGCCGTCCTCCGCCGACGACGGCCGCGACCTGGCCGCCGCGGTCGAGGCGGCCGAGGACCGACTGCTGGGCGAGGCCCGCTGCCTGCTCTCCGACGTACGCCGCCTCCTCTACCTGTCCGTGCCGCCCGGCGCCGTCGAGGGCATGGTCCACATGCTCGACAAGGAGGGCCTCGTCGACCGCTCGCGGCTGGTGGCGGAGAAGCCGTTCGGCACCGACCTCGCCACCGCCCGCGAGCTGCACCAGGTGCTCTGCGACGCCTTCGAGGAGCACCAGGTCTTCCGGATCGACCACTTCCTGGGCAAGGAGGCGGTCCAGAACATCCTCGCGCTCCGCTTCGCCAACGGCCTGTTCGAGCCGGCGTGGAACCGCCACACGATCGAGTCGGTGCAGATCGACGTGCCGGAGCGGCTCACCGTGGAGGGCCGGGGCAGCTTCTACGAGGGCACCGGCTGCCTGCGCGACATGGTCACCACCCACCTGTGCCAGCTGCTCGGCTTCGTCGCGCTGGAGGACCCGCACGCGTTCCGCGAGTCCGCGATCCGGGCGGCCAAGGCCGCGGTGTTCTCCTCGGTGCGGCCCCTCGACCCCGAGCGCGTCGTGCTCGGGCAGTACGACGGCTACCGCGACGAGCCCGACGTGGCGGACGACTCCGACGTGGAGACGTTCGTCGCCATCGAGGTCTGGATCGACAACGACCGCTGGCGCGACGTGCCGTTCTACCTCCGCACGGGCAAGGCGCTCGCGGAGGGGCGGCGCACGATCACCGTCCGGTTCCGCGATCCGCGGCACCGCTGGCTGAAGCCCGAGGACGGCGGCATCCCGGCACCCAACGAGCTCGTCATCGAGCTGGCCGACCAGCCGCGCGTCGCGATCGACGTCCGCGCCAAGCGGCCGGGGCCCGACATGGCGCTGGTCGAGGGGGTGTTCCGGCTCGACCTGGTCGGGGACGCACCCGGCACGGACCCGCTGGAGGCCTACGAGCGGCTGCTCCTGGACGTGATGCGGGGCGACCGCACGCTCTTCATCAGCTCCGACGAGGTCGACCGCCTGTGGGAGATCTGCCAGCCGGTGCTCGAGCGCCGGCCGGCCGTGCACGGCTATCCGAAGGGGTCCTGGGGACCCGAGGCGGCGCTGGAGCTGCCGCTCGGCGGATGGCGGCTGGGCACCCATCCGCCCGACCGCGGCCTGGTTCCCTGAGCCGTCCGGCGACCCGTGCCGGGCGCCGGGATCAGTGGCGCGACCACTCCTCGGACTGGGTGAGCCGGAAGAGGTAGAGCAGCGGCGGCAGCACGATCACCGCGGCGAGGCCGACGGCGACCAGCAGTGCCTGCAGCGTCGCATCCGCTCCGGCGGCCTCGGAGATCCGGACCTCGTCGACCAGCAGCCAGGGGTACTGCGCGACGCCCCAGCCGGAGACGACGGCCGCGACGGCCGCGACGGCGGTGAACCGGGCGACTCCGTAGCGGCGGCGCCACAGCAGGGCCAGCGTGGCGAGCCCGGCCAGCGCCGAGACCACGACGAGCGGCGCGGCACGGCCGGTCAGGCCGTCGCTCAGGGTGGGGGCGTCGTCGAGGATCGGCACCAGCGCGGCGAAGACGACGACGCCCGTCGCGGCGCCGACGACCAGGGCCCGGGTCCGCAGCTCCTCGGCCAGCCGCTCGCGGCCGGCCCGCCGGGCGTCGGCCACCAGGAAGGTGCCCGCGAGGAACGCGCACGTGCCGACCGCGATCACGCCCCCGAACAGGGAGGTGGGGTTGAGCCAGGACTCCCAGCGGTCGCCGGCGCCCTCGACGGGCACCCGTCCCGACGCGATGCCCCCTGCCACCGTCCCGAGGAAGAAGGGGGTGAGGATCGAGGAGGTGGCGAAGACGACGCCGAAGAGCCGGGCCTGCCCCAGGGTCGGTGAGAACTTGCGGAACGCGAAGCTGGCCCCGCGCAGCACGATCCCGAGCAGCGCGAGCAGCAGCGGCAGGACCAGCGTCGTCATCGCCGCGGCGAACGATTCGGGGAACGCGGTCCACCAGATCACCAGGACGTAGATCAGCCAGACGTGGTTGGCCTCCCACACCGGGCCGATGCTGTGGTCGACCAGCGTGCGCAGCTCCGCGCCCCGCCGGGGGTCGCCGGCGGTGAGGTCGAAGAACCCGGACCCGAAGTCGGCGCCGCCGAGCACGGCGTACGCGATGACGCCGACGAAGAGGGCCGCGGCGACCGCCACCTCCAGGCTCATGCCCGCTCCTCCGCGGTCGGGGCATCGGGGGCGTACGGGCTCGGCAGGTCGGCCTCGCCGGCGCGCCAGCGTCGTGCCATCGAGCGGAGCACGGCCACCGCGCCGATCGTCAGCAGCGTGTAGACGACCGTCGTGCTGCCGAGGAGCCACCACAGTCCGGAGTAGCTCGCGGCGGCCTCCTCGGTGCGCATGTAGCCGTAGACGATCCACGGCTGGCGGCCCACCTCGGTCGCGATCCAGCCCGACTCCAGGGCGATGACCGCCAACGGCCCGGCGGCGACGCAGAACCGCAGGAACCACCGGTTGTCCATCAGGTCGCGGCCACGCCACCGCGCGACCCAGAAGAGCACGACGGCCAGGGCGAGCAGGGTCCCGATGCCGATCATCGACTGGAACGCCCAGTGGGTGATGTTGATGGGCGGGTGCTCGTCGACCGGGATCGTGTCGAGGCCGCGCACCGGCTCGGTGAAGGAGTTCTGCGCCAGCAGCGAGCCGAGATAGGGGATGTCGAGCGCGCCGTACACCTCGCCGTCGACGTAGACGCCACCGATGCGCAGCGGGGACGGGCTCTCGGTGGTCTCCGCCAGCTCGAAGGCCGCCAGCTTCGCGGGCTGCCGGTCGCCGAGGTTGCCGCCGAGCAGGTGACCGACGAACGGCTGGAGCAGTGCGGCGACGGTGGCGAAGACGAACGGCACGATGAAGCCAAGCCGGTGGTGGGCGTCGCGGCGGCCGCGCAGCATGCCGGCGGCGTACACGCCGGCGATGCTGAAGCCGACGACCATGTAGGCGGCGAGCCACATGTGCCCGAACTGGAGGACGACCAGGTCGTTGAACATGGCGCGCCACGGGTCGACGTCGACGACCTCGCCGTCGACCACGCGGAACCCGGTCGGCGCGTTCATCCAGGCGTTCACCGAGATCACGCAGAACGTGCCGACCACGCCGGCGACAGCCATCGGCACGACCATGAGCAGGTGCCGCCGCGGCGGCATCCGGCCCCAGCCGTAGAGGTAGATGCCGAGGAAGATGGCCTCGACGAAGAAGGAGAGGCCCTCGAACGCGAAGGGCAGCCCGAGCACGTCGCCGTAGGTGCCCATCAGTCCCGGCCACAGCAGACCCATCTCGAAGCTGAGCACGGTCCCGGAGACCGCGCCGATCGCGAAGAGCACGGCCGAGGTCTTCGCCCAGCGCTGGGCGAGGCCCAGCGCCACCGGGTCGTCGCGTCGGATGCCGCGCAGGTGCACCACGAAGATCATCGCGGGGAACGCGACCCCGAAGCAGGCGAGGATGATGTGCCAGCCGAGGGAGAGCGCCATCTGCTGCCGGGCGGGCAGCAGGCCCTCGGGCTCGCCGAGCTCCGCGGCGGCCAGCTGGACGATCTCGACGACGGCGTCGGGGGTCAGCACGACCTCGACACTACGCCGCGCTCATCCCCGTCCCCCAACTTTGTGAATCTTTTCACGAGCGGGTACGGCGCAGGTCGGTCAGCGCGATCCGCACGGTGAGCGAGTCGCCCGCGATCCGGATCCGGCCGCGCATCCCGGCCGCGAGCACCATCGGCAGCACGGCCTGGCTGTCGGCCGGGGCCGTGAGCACGATCGCGTCGGCCCCCCTGCCGCGCGCCAGCCGCGCCACCTCGGCCAGCAGCCGGGTGCCCACGCCCCGGCGCTGCCACGCGGGGTCGACCCACAGGTCGACCGGCCAGGGCTCGTCGTCCTCGCCCGCTTCGCTGACACCGGCCCGACCGGCCACCAGCCCGGCGGCCACCGCCGAGACGGTCGTCCCCGCCGTCACGAACTCGAGCTCGGCGCCGCTGGCGGCATGGTGGGGCGCGTGCGTCCCTCCCGCGTCGATGACCTGGCCGACCAGCTCCGCCAGCGCCGCAGCCCTGGCCCGCTCGGCCGGGGTGAACGGCGTGTCGCGCCGGATCTGGATGGTGGCCGAGCCGCCGACCACCATCTCCAGGACGTCCTCGCTGCCGTCGTTGCGGTCGACGCCGGCGTCGAAGAGATGGGCGGCTATCTCGGGGAACTTCGCCGGTTGGCTGATGATCGCCCGGGCCGCGCGGACGTAACGGGTCGGCTGGTCCTCCAGCGCGGCCCGGGTCACCGGCGCCGCCGACACCGGCACGCCGCCGGCCTTCTCGACCAGGGCGCGGACTTGCTGCGCCGACCAGTCCTGCGGGACCTGCAGCACCAGCTCGTCGGTGACCGAGGTGCTGTCGGGGAAGACCTGCACGGTCTGGATGTTGACGCCCGCGCGACCGCAGGCGGCTGCGAGACCTGCCAGCGCCCCCGGCCGGTCGGCCAGCCCGACCCGCACTCTCCACAGCATCTGACCAGTGTGCAGCAGATCGGTCACGGAGGGCAGTCGTCCGTGTTTCGCGCGGGGGACGCGGCGAGAACGGGTGCTAGACCGGTGCAGAACGGCCGCTGAACGGGCGAGCCGGCGCGGACCACGAGGTCCGCGCCGGCTCGGTCGGTCGAGCGGTGCCGGTCAGTGACCGTGACCGTGCCCGTGGCCGTGGCCGGCGTCGGGCTCCTCCTCCTCGGGCTTGTCGACCACCAGCGTCTCGGTGGTGAGCAGCATGCCCGCGATGGAGACCGCGTTGACGAGCGCCGATCGGGTCACCTTGACCGGGTCGATGACGCCCTGGGCGACCAGGTCGCCGTACTCGCCGGTCGCGGCGTTGAAGCCGAAGCTCGGGCCGTTGTCGGCGAAGCCCTCGCGCACCTTGTTGGTGATGACGTAGCCGTTGTCGCCACCGTTCTCGGCGATCCAGCGCAGCGGCTCGTCGGCGGCCTTCCGGACGATCCGGACGCCGGTCGCCTCGTCGCCGCTGAGACCCAGGTCGTCGTCGAGCACCGACACCGCATGCACGAGCGCGGACCCGCCGCCGGGGACGATGCCCTCCTCGATCGCGGCCCGGGTCGCGGACACGGCGTCCTCGATCCGGTGCTTCTTCTCCTTCAGCTCCACCTCGGTGTGGGCGCCGACCTTGATCACCACGACGCCGCCGGCGAGCTTGGCCAGCCGCTCCTGCAGCTTCTCGGTGTCCCAGTCGGAGTCGGAGGCCTCGATCTCGTTCTTGATCTGGTCGACCCGCGCGGTCACAGCGTCGGCGTCGCCGGCGCCGTCCACGATGGTGGTGTTGTCCTTGGTGACCACCACGCGGCGGGCCTGGCCGAGCACGTCGAGGCCCACCTGGTCGAGCTTGAGGCCGACCTCGGGTGCGATGACCTGGCCACCGGTGAGCACGGCGATGTCCTGGAGGATCGCCTTGCGGCGGTCGCCGAAGGCGGGCGCCTTGACCGCGACGGCGTTGAACGTGCCGCGGATCTTGTTGACGACCAGGGTCGACAGGGCCTCGCCCTCCACGTCCTCCGCCAGGATGAACAGCGGCCTGCCGGCCTGGATCACCTTCTCCAGCAGCGGCAGCAGCTCCGCGATCGCGGAGATCTTGCCCTGGTGGATGAGGATGTAGGGGTCGTCGAGGACGGCCTCCTGACGCTCGGCGTCGGTGACGAAGTAGGCCGAGATGAAGCCCTTGTCGAACTGCATGCCCTCGGTGAACTCCAGCTCGGTGGCCGGGGTGTTCGACTCCTCGACGGTGATCACGCCGTCCTTGCCGACCTTGCCGAACGCCTCGGCGAGCAGGTCGCCGATGTGGGCGTCGCGCGAGGAGACGGTCGCGACCGAGGCGATGTCCTTCTCGTCGTCGACCTCGCGGGCGGCGTCGCGCAGCGCGTCGCCCACGGCCTGGGCCGCCTTGTCGAGGCCGCGCTTGAGCCCCATCGGGTTGGCGCCCGCGGCCACGGCCCGGAGGCCCTCGTGGACCAGCGCCTGGGCGAGCACGGTGGCGGTCGTCGTACCGTCACCGGCGACGTCGTTGGTCTTGGTCGCGACCTCCTTGGTCAGCTGCGCACCGAGGTTCTCGAACGGGTCGTCGAGCTCGATCTCGCGGGCGACCGTCACCCCGTCGTTGGTGATCGTCGGCGCGCCCCACTTCTTGTCGAGCACGACGTAGCGGCCCTTCGGCCCGAGCGTGACCTTCACGGTGTCGGCGAGCGCGTCGACGCCGCGCTCGAGCGCGCGCCGGGCGTTCTCGTCGAACTCCAGGATCTTCGGCATGGCTTCTCCTTGGGTTGCGAGACGGTCGCCGCGCGACCTCCTCGTCCAGCGGTGGAACAGGACGGGTCGTGTGCCCGGCCCCGCGTCAGCGGAGGCTCAGGCACACGACCCGGAAGAGATCAGGAGACGATCGCGAGGACGTCGCGCGCGGAGAGGATGAGGTACTCCTCGCCGGCGTACTTGACCTCGGTGCCGCCGTACTTGGAGTAGATGACCTTGTCACCCACCGCGACGTCCAGCGGGATCCGGCCGTCGCCGTCCTCGTTGAAGCGACCGGGGCCCACGGCCACGACCTCGCCCTCCTGGGGCTTCTCCTTCGCGGTGTCCGGGATCACCAGGCCGGAGGCCGTGGTCTGCTCGGCCTCGAGCGGCTTGACGACGATCCGGTCCTCGAGAGGCTTGATGTTGACCGACACGATGTCGACCTCCACTTTCTCTGCTGAGTGATGTTGCACGTGTGGGGCTTGCGTGGGAGGTACGCCGTCGCGGGGGTCGCACGCTCGTCGGCAAGCACTGGCACACTCGGGGTGAGAGTGCCAATCAGGAAACTAGCACTCTCCGCGATCGAGTGCCAGAGGTGGGGGTCGTCGGCCGCTCGACCGAGGAATGGTGGAGCCCCTACAAAAGTCGGTTGACCCTGACGCAGGGGAGGCCACTAGCGTTTCGAGCATGTTCGGTGCCCTCGGCCGCATCATCGTCCGTCTCCGCTGGTTCGTCATCGCCGCGTGGGTTCTCGTCGCCGTGGTCGTGGCCACCGCCGCACCCGCGTTGCAGTCGACCCAGGACAACTCGGAGTTCCTGCCCGACCACTACGAGTCCATCAAGGCTGCCGAGCTGCAGGCCGACCGGTTCTCCGACGCGTTCTCCCCCGGCGCCATCCTGGTGATCGAGCGGGAGGACGGCGGAGAGCTCACCGCCGAGGACCGGGCCGAGGTGGCCAGCATCGGTCAACGGCTCGCGCCCGAGCTCGGGAGCGAGACCTTCCAGCCGGTCGTGATCACCACCGGGGAGGACGGCTCACCGAACGTCTCCGAGGACGGCACGGTGATGTTCGCGGTGGTCCCGCTCGCCGAGGAGGCGACCGGCTTCGACCCGCAGTCCTTCGAGGACGCGGAGGACCTGCGCGAGGAGATCGACGAGCTCACCGAGGGCTCCGGCCTGCAGATCCGCGCAACGGGCGCCGCGCCGCAGGGCCTGGACTCCCAGGAGTCGAGCGAGTCCACGCTGTTCATCGTGGGCATCGCCACCTTCACCCTGATCATCGTGCTGCTCGCCCTGATCTTCCGCAGCGTGCTGATCTGTGTGCTGCCCATCGCCGTGGTCACGGTCGTGTCGATGATCGCGACCGGGGCGATCGCCTGGGCCAACGAGATCTTCGACCTCAAGGCGGACGCCTCGATCCAGCAGATCCTCGTCGTCGTGCTCTACGGCGTCGGCACCGACTACATCCTGTTCTTCCTCTTCCGGCACCGCGAGAAGCTGCGCCAGGGCGCTCCGATCAAGGAGTCGGTGGTGTACAGCCTGGACCGCGCAGGTGAGGCGATCGCCTCTGCCGGCGGCGCGGTCATCGTCGCGTTCCTGGCCCTGGTCCTCAGCTCGCTGAGCATCTTCCGGGCCATCGGACCGGCGCTGGCGATCGCGGTGTTCGTGACGCTCCTCGCCGCGCTGACGCTGGTGCCGGCGATCGTCAGCCTGCTCGGCAAGGCGCTCTTCTGGCCGTCCCGCAGCTGGCAGCGGGAGCCCGAGCACGGCACCTTCACCAAGCTGGGCTCGGCCGTCGGTCGCCGGCCGGGACTGGTCGCGCTGGCAGCAGGCGGCGTGATGGGCGTGATGGCGCTCTTCGCCCTGGCCTTCAACCCGTCCTTCGACTTCACCTCCAGCCTGCCCGAGGGCGTGGAGTCGACCGAAGCGATGGAGACGTTCCAGGAGCACTTCTCCGCCGGAGCCGCCGAGCCGGTGCCCGTGCTCGTCGACGCGCAGGGCGCCGACGTGTCGCCGGCGGACCTCGAGCCGCTCAAGTCGGCCCTTGCCGGGGTCGACGGGGTCGCGGAGGTCGCCGGTCCGCTGCCGTCCGAGGATGGCAGCGCCTACCAGCTCTTCCTCACCCTCACCGACGACCCGGTGTCGCAGGCGGCCCAGGACAACGTCTCCGGTCCCATCCGCGACGCCGCACATGAGGCGACCCCGGAGGGCACCGAGGCGTACGTCGGCGGAACTCCCGGCATCTTCGCTGACATGTCCGAGGCGATGGCCCGCGACTACAAGGTCGTCTTCCCGGTCGCCGCGCTGGTGATCATGCTGATCCTGGCCCTGCTGCTGCGCAGCCTGGTGGCGCCGTGGTTCCTGATGGCGGCGGTCGGGCTCGGCTTCGCGGCGACGCTCGGGGCGACGGTGGTCGTCTTCCAGAACATCGTCGGCGAGCCCGGGCTGATCTTCATGCTGCCGATCTACATCTACCTCTTCGTGACCGCACTCGGCACCGACTACAACATCCTGATGGTCGCGCGGCTGCGCGAGGAGGCCCGCGAGGGACGCCCCGCACGCGCCGCGGCCGCGGAGGCGGTCAAGCACGCCGGGCCCACCATCGCAGCCGCCGGCCTGATCCTCGCCGGAACCTTCGCCTCCCTCATGCTCGGCGGCAACACGCTGATCGTGTCGATGGGCTTCGCCCTCGCCGTCGGCATCCTGATCGTCGCATTCGTGATGTCGATGTTCTTCACGCCGGCGCTCACGGCGCTGATCGGGCACGCTGCCTGGTGGCCCGGCCATGGTGACGAGCCGCGCGAGCCCGAGGCCGTGCCGGCGTCGTCGAAGCGACCCGACCGCAGCGTGGTCGACTGAGGCGGGTGCGCCGCCGCCGACCGGCGGCACCTGACAGGATCGGCGGGTGGACCTCGACACCTTCCGGTGGCTGCTCACCGACGAGGGCCAGGCGCTGCTGGCCGAGGCCGCGGCGCTGGTCGAGAGCGGCGCCACGGACCTGGCCGCGGGATCCGCACTGCGTCGTACGGCGTCGGCGGAGCGGGCCGCGGCCGCGCTCACGCAGGTCGCCCTGCGCCGCCGGGCGAGGAGCAAGTACGACGAGCTGGCCGACCGGATGTACTTCACGCCGGACGGCCTCGAGCAGGCCACCCGACTCGCGGTCGCGACCCACCGGGCCGGGCGCTACGCGGCGTTCGGCGCGCGCACGTTGATCGACCTCGGCTGCGGCGTCGGCGGTGACCTGGTCGCCGCCGCCCGGGCCGGGCTGGTCTGCGCCGGCGTCGACCTCGACCCGGTCCGGGTGGCGGTCGCCGAGGCGAACCTCGCCGCCCTCGGGCTCGGCGGCGCGGTGCAGGTGGCGGACGCGACCGAGGTGGACCATCGTGGCTTCGACCTCGCCTTCGCCGACCCCGCACGGCGCGGCGGCGCCGGCCGGACCTTCCGCGTGGAGGACTGGACGCCGCCGTGGAGCTGGGTGGAGGACCTGCTCCGCCGCGACGCGTGCGTCAAGGTCGCCCCGGGCATCCCCCACGCGCTCCTCCCCGATGACGTCGAGGCGGAGTGGGTCAGCGACCGGGGTGAGGTGAAGGAGGCCGCGCTCTGGGCCGGGCGTACGGCGACCGTCCGCCGCCGCGCCACGGTCATCGGCGACGGCGGGCTGGCCACCCTCACCGACGAGGACGATCCCGGCGCCGCCCACGTCGGCACGCGCGACGTCGGCGGCTTCCTCTACGAGCCCGACGGCGCGGTGATCCGCGCCGGTCTCGTCACCGCCGTCGCGGCCGGCGTCGGCGGGGGCCTCCTCGACCCGAAGATCGCCTACCTGACCGGCGACGACGCGTTCCGCACGCCCTTCGCCCGGGGGTACCGGGTGCTCGAGGAGCTCCCCTACCGGGAGAAGCAGCTCAAGGCGGCGCTGCGGGCGCGGGGCGTCGGGCGGCTGACCATCAAGAAGCGCGGCGTCGACGTGACGCCCGACCAGCTCCGCAGGCGCCTCGACCTCCACGGCGAGGCCGAGGCGACCCTCGTGCTCACCCGCGTCGCCGGCGTCGGCACCGCGCTCCTCGTCGAGCCCTTCTGAGCGTCACCGCCGAGGGTCAGGCCCGGCCGAGGGCCTCCGCCTCGGCGCCGATCGTGGTGTCCTCGCCGTGGCCGGTGTGGACCACGGTGTCGTCGGGGAGGGCGAAGAGCCGCGCCCGGATCGATGCCTCGAGCACGCCGCTGTCGCTGAACGAGCGTCCGGTCGCACCGGGACCGCCCTGGAACAGGGTGTCACCGGTGAACACGCAGCCCAGCTGGGGCGCGTAGAGACAGACGGCCCCCGGCGCGTGCCCGGGCGTGTGCAGCACCTGGAGCGTCACCCCGGCGACGTCGAAGGTCTGCCCGTCGACGAGGTCGACGTCCCAGAGGTAGCCGTCGTCGCCGCCGTGCGTGAGGTCCCACAGCGGTCCGTCGTCCGGGTGCAGCATGATCGGCGCGACCACGCGGTCGCGCAGCGCGGGCGCGACCCGGACGTGGTCGTCGTGGGCGTGGGTGCAGATGATCGCCTTGACCGTGCGCCCGTCGACGAGCGCGAGGATGTCGTCGACCGAGTGGGGCGCGTCGATGACCACGCACTCGTCGTCGTCGCCCACCACCCAGAGATTGTTGTCGACGTCGAAGGTCTCGCCGTCGAGGGTGAACGTGCCGCTGCTGACGGCGTGGTCGACCCGTGCCGCCCCGGCCATCACAGCACCACCACCGAGCGGAGGACGTCGCCGTGGTGCATGCGTTCGAAGGCCGCCTCGACGTCGTCGATGCCGACCTCCTCGGTGACGAACGCGTCGAGGTCGAGCCGCCCCTGGCGGTAGAGGTCGACGAGCATCGGGAAGTCCCGGGTCGGCAGGCAGTCGCCGTACCAGCTGGACTTGAGCGCACCGCCGCGGCCGAAGACGTCGATGAGCGGGAGGTCGGGGACGCGCATGTCGGGCGTCGGCACACCGACCAGCACCAGCACGCCCGCCAGGTCGCGGGCGTAGAAGGCCTGCTCCCAGGTCTCGGGTCGCCCGACCGCCTCGATCACCACGTCGGCCCCCTCCGCGCCGGGATAGGTCTCCGCGCAGATCCGCCTGATCTCCGCCACCGCGTCCGTGCCGGAGGAGTCGACCACGTGCGTCGCGCCCATCCGCAGGGCGGCCTCGAGCTTCTTGGCGTCGATGTCGACGGCGATCACCGGGCTGGCGCCGGCGAGGGCGGCCCCGGCGACGGCGGCCACGCCCACGCCCCCGCAGCCGAGGACGGCGACCGACCTCCCGCGGGTGACCGCCCCGGTGTTGATGGCGGCTCCGATCCCGGCCATCACCCCGCAGCCGAGCAGGCCGACGGCAGCCGGGCGCGCCTCCGGGTCGACCTTCGTGCACTGGCCGGCCGCGACCAGGGTCTTCTCCGCGAAGGCCCCGATGCCGAGCGCGGGCGAGAGCGGGGTCCCCGCCCCCTCGCCCTCGGCCAGGGTCATCCGCTGCGTCGCGTTGTGGGTGTTGAAGCAGTAGTGCAGGTCTCCCCGCTTGCAGGCGCGGCACTCACCGCAGACCGCCCGCCAGTTGAGGACGACGAAGTCGCCGGGCGCCACGCCGGTGACGTCCGGGCCGACCGACTCCACCACGCCCGACGCCTCGTGCCCCAGGAGGAAGGGGAACTCGTCGTTGATCCCGCCCTCCCGGTAGTGCAAGTCGGTGTGGCAGACCCCGCAGGCCGACACCTTCACCACCGCCTCGCCCGGCCCGGGGTCGGGCACGTTGATCGTGGTGACCTCGACGGGAGCGCCCTTCGCTCGCGCGACGACGGCCTTGACCTGCTGCATGGTGCCTCCTGCTGGAGTGACGGGGCGTGCCCGGCCACGCTAGCGGGCGCGGGTTGCCACCGGGATGGTCCGTTGACGCCGGGGCACCGAGGACCGGCCGGTCAGGCCCACTCCACGCTGGCCAGGACGGAGTCCACCCACTCCTCGCCCTCGGCGAAGGTCTCGGGGTAGCGGAACTCGAAGTACACGCGCAGCTCGCCGCTGACCGTGCCGTACTGGTAGTACGTCGTCCCGTCGTTGGTCGCCTGCAGGGCGTAGCCGTCGAGGCCGCCGACCTCCCGGTTGGGGAGGCGCTCCAGGCCGGGGTGCTGGGCGGCGAAGGAGTCGAGCGCCACCTCGGCGACCTTCTCCACGGTGGCGCCGGGGATGGCGAACTCGGCCGCGCCGATCCGCACCACTCCCTCGTCGACGTGGATCAACGCCACCGCGGCGCTGCCGGCTTGCGAGACTGAGGCGTCGACGCCTGCCGGCAGCCGGAAGGTGCCGGCGGTGCGCATCGTCACCAGGTCACCGGTCGCCGGGGCGACGTCGTCCACGGGAGTGGTGGAGGACCCCGGGCCGGACGGCGAGCCGCTGGACGTCGCCTCGGACGCGGGCGTGCTCGACGCGGACGGCGGCGGGTCCCCGTCGGCGGAGGAGCAACCGGTCACGAGGCCGGCGAGCAGCGCGGAGACGACCGCGACGACACCAACCCGAGAGCGCATCCCACCTGTCCTTCACGCGACGTTGCGGCGCAACGATAACAGCGCGAATCCGGTGGTTTCCGTCGCGCAGCGGCCGGGTAGGCAGCCCGTTGTCACTGGTTCGCTCGGGACGAAGGATGGTCATCGTGATACCAGAGCTCGCCGGTCTGAGGCCGGAGGACATGGCGTCGAGCTCCCCGAAGGGGCTCGAGCTCGTCGAGGAGAAGATCAGCGCGGTCATCGTGACCCTCAACACCGAGCTCACGGCGCTCCAGGAGGTCGACTTCCCGGCCAAGGGCCACATCCCGCGTCGTTCCTTCGGCGGTGGCGAGCCGTCGCCGGTGCTCGCCCGCCACCACGCCCGAGCGCACGGGGTCGTCGTCGACACCCTCAAGGACCTGATGACCGACCTGGAGGACTTCCGGTCCGCGGTCCGGGAGGCGCGCGCCCTCATCCGCGAGAAGGACGCGGCCGCCGAGGCCGACGTCACGCGGATCCTGACCCGCACCGAGGGCCTCGACATGGGCCGCTGGGCCTACGTCGACGCCCAGCACCAGCACGTGAACGACCAACCGACCGACGAACCGCCGGTCGAGCCGAGCGAGCAGGAGGACTGATGGCCGGGGAGCACCTGCGCAAGCTCGAGCAGTGGGTCGCCGGCATGGAGCCCGACGACGTGTCGACCTCGGGCGCGGCATGGGCCACGACCGCGCTGTCGCTCGGCAACGTCCGGACCGCGCTGGCGACGGCCGCCGCCGACGTCAAGGAGGGCTTCGGCGACAACCCCGACGGCGTCGGCGCGACGGCGTACGACGCCTTCACCGCCACCGCCACCCGGATCGAGGAGCAGGAGGTCCGGATGGAGAAGGCCGCGACCGCCCTGGTCGACGTCCACGGTGCCATGAAGGCCGCGAAGACGACCAAGGAGGGCGCGCCGGCCGAGCCCGGCCCCGCGCCCAGGCCCGAGGACTACCCGGACTACCACATCAACCCGCTGTCGATGCTCGAGCACGCGGTCGACTCGGTGGTGCACAGCGCTGCGGTGACCAGCTACAACCAGGCCGACGCGGACGCGAAGGCCCGGATCGAGGAGCTCACCACCAAGTACGACGACGCGGTCGCCGTGCTCTCGGAGATCCACGGCGACCCCTACGTCCCCATGGACCCCGAAGGCACGCCGGGTCCGGGCGGCCCGGCAGGGCCCGGGCCGGGCCGCGGCCCCGGCAGGGGGCCACGCCCGGGCAACCCGACCGACCCCGTCCGGCCGGGCGAGGTGGTCGAGTGGCCGCCGATCGACGGCGGCGAGGAGGAGCCGGTTCCTCCGCGCGACGAGGACCCGCCGATCGACGAGTCCCTGCCACCGCGCGATCCCGTCGTCACCACGCCCCTCCCTCTCCCCGTGGACGAGGGCGGCGGTCTGACACCGACGCCGATCGGCGGCGGTGGCGGCGGGGGGCTGAACCCGGGCCTCGTCGGAGGCGGCCTGGCTGCCGCCGGCGTGCTCGGAGCGCCCGGGTTGGTCAACGGCATCCGCGGCCTGCTCAACCGTGGTGGGAGCCTCAGCGGAGGTGCCGGAGCC
Organism: Nocardioides proteolyticus; assembly: GCF_051280635.3. Lineage (NCBI taxonomy): Bacteria > Bacillati > Actinomycetota > Actinomycetes > Propionibacteriales > Nocardioidaceae > Nocardioides > Nocardioides proteolyticus. The sequence goes on from NZ_JBNBPO030000012.1 coordinate 64,376, forward strand.
ATCGGGAGCTCGACCCGGACCGGCGGGCCCGGCGCCCTGGGCCGCTCCGGCGCGGGGACGGTGCCCGGAACGCCGGTGGGCCGCGGCGGAGGCGGCGGGGGCGCAGGTGGCGGTCGCGGCGGCGGTCGGGGCGGTGGTGCCGCCGGAGGCAGGGGTGCCGGCGTGCCGGGATCGGCCGCAGGACGCGGCGGCTCCGGAGCACGCGGCGTCGGCGTCGGCGTCGGCGCCGGCGGCCGGGGCCGTGGCAGGCGCGACGACGACCAGGTGCAGGGGCGCGACCTGTTCGACGACGGCCAGGACTGGATCGACGACGAGGGCACCGCGCCCGGCGTCCTCGGCTGAGCCGACCGGGCCGACCGCGCCGTCCGGCCGACCGGGCCGTCGGCCGACTGGGCCGACCGGGCCGACCGGGCAGACTCAGCCGGCCAGCACGTCGGTCACGGGCAGGCTCGAGTCGGCCGGGAGGTCGAGCGGGGACGCGGGCCGGCCGCGCTCGACCATGGCCGAGCCCAGCGCGGCGACCATCGCCCCGTTGTCGGTGCACAGGCCGGGCCGGGGCACGCGGACCCGGATGCCCAGGCGGGACGCCCGGTCCTCGGCGAGCGCCCGCAGCCGGGAGTTGGCCGCGACGCCGCCCCCGATCATCAGGTCCTCGATGCCCTCGGCGCTGGCGGCGTCGAGGGCCTTCCGCACCAGCACGTCGCAGACCGCCTCCTGGAAGGAGGCGGCGACGTCCGCCACCGGCACCGGCTCGCCCGCGCGCTCGCGTGCCTCGACCCAGCGGGCGACCGCCGTCTTGAGGCCGGAGAACGAGAAGTCGAACCGGTGCCGCTCGAGGTCGCGGCGGCTGGTCAGGCCGCGCGGGAAATCGATCGCGACCTTGTCGCCGTCGCGGGCGGCGCGGTCGATGTGGGGGCCGCCCGGGAACGGCAGTCCGAGCAGGCGGGCCACCTTGTCGAACGCCTCCCCTGCGGCGTCGTCGATGGTGGCGCCCATCGGGTCGACCCCGGTGGTGATGTCGGTGACCTTGAGCAGGCTGGAGTGCCCGCCCGAGACGAGCAGCGCCAGGCACGGCTCGGGCAGCGGGCCGTGCTCGAGCTGGTCGACCGCCACGTGCGCGGCGAGGTGGTTGACGCCGTACACCGGCTTGCCCGTCGCCAGCGCGAGCGCCTTCGCGGAGGCGACCCCGACCAGCAGCGCCCCGGCCAGTCCCGGGCCGTGGGTGACCGCGATCGCGTCGACGTCGGCCAGCCGGATCCCTGCGGTCTCGCACGCCCGGTCGATCGTCGGCACCATCGCCTCGAGGTGCGCCCGGCTGGCGACCTCGGGCACCACGCCGCCGAACCGGGCGTGCTCGTCGACGCTGCTGGCGACGGCGTCGGCGAGGAGCGTGCGGCCGCGCACGATGCCGACGCCGGTCTCGTCGCAGGAGGTCTCGATGCCGAGCACCAGTGGTCCGTCGGGAGTCACGCGTCCATTGTGACGGGTGTGCTGAGCACCAGTGCCGTGGTCCCGTCGCGGTAGTAGCGCGGGCGACGGCCGAGCTCGGCGAAGCCGTGGCGGGCGTAGAACGCCAGCGCGGCGCGGTTGTCCTCGCGCACCTCGAGCAGCAGCCGCTCGGCCCCCTCCCCGGCGGCCAGCCGTCGCGCGGCGGCCAGCAGGTCGGTGGCGACGCCGGCGCGCCGCAGACCGGGCCGGACGGCGATGCGCTGGAGCTCGGCGTCGACGTCCACCACGCTCACCACCGCGTAGCCGGCGAGCCCGCCGTGCCGTTCGGCGACCAGGTAGGTCACGGTCGGGACCCGGTCGCCGACACCCTCGGTGACCAGGGCGGCCGACCACCCGTCCGTGGGGAAGGCAGCGGCCTCGAGCTCGACGATCGCGGCGACGTCGCCGCCCGTCGCCGGACGGACCGCCGACGGGTCGGTCACCGCGCCGGAGGTGCGTTGGGGAGGACCGCCTTCGGGGCGCGCGGGATCTCCGCGTCCGGGCGTCGCAGGTAGAGCGGCTCCGGCGGACCCACCTCGGCGAGCCCGTCCACGACCACACGGGCCAGCCACCCGGCACTCGGCCGCAACGGCTGCCGGCCGTCGGGGAAGGCGTCCGGATAGAGGTTGGCGCCCTCTCCGACGACCGGCCCGTCCGTGGCCACCGTCGCCGGTCGCTCCACCACGGGCCCCGAGACGCGTCGCCCCTCGGCGTCGTACGACGCCAGGTAGACCTCCTTGCGCCGGGCGTCCGTGGCGACGGCGAACTCCCCGTCGACGGCGCGGGTGGCGACCGCCTCGGCCGCCAGCGCGTCGAGGCTGCAGACGCCGTGGGCGGGGATCCCGAGCACGTGCGCCATGGTGCGGGCAGTGACCAGCCCGACGCGGAGCCCGGTGAACGGGCCGGGTCCGACCCCCACGGCGATGCCGGTCAGGTCGGCCGGCCCGGCTCCCGCCGTGGCGAGGACCCGCTCGACCAGCGGCGCGAGCTGCTCGCCGTGCCGCATGCCCGAGCCGGCCACCTCCTCCGCCACGACCCGCGTCCCGTCGTGGAGCGCGACCGCGACGGTCGGCGAGGCGGTGTCGAACGCGAGCAGCACGCCACGAGGCTACCGGCGACCGCTCAGCGCGGCGCGGTCAGCGCCAGACCTTCACGTAGTCGACCTCCATCGTCGCGGGCAGCGGCACGCTGCTGCTCCGGTAGAGGTTGGTGCCGGTGCCCAGCGCCTGGGTGAGGTTGATGATGAACTCCTTGCGGAAGCTCTCGGCGCCGTGCGTGTTCACCAGGCAGGTCTTGCCGTCGACGGTGATGGTCAGCCGGTCGGCCGTCCAGACCAGTCCGTAGGTGTGCCACTCGCCGCGCGAGCTGGGGCAGTTCCAGGCGGTGTTGAGCCCGTCGACCGGCCCGCCGTTGTCGTCCTCGTTGTAGTGCAGGAACGGCACCACCAGGTCGGGGTACTGCGAGTAGGTCTCCATGATGTCGATCTCGCCGGACGCAGGCCACTCGCGGTCGGACGCGGTCCGCACGTCGGGCCAGAGCCAGAACGCCTCGTGCAGGCCCGCGGTGGCGTGGTCGCTCACCTTGATCCGCGCCTCGAACCGGCCGTACTGCTGGCCCCAGCGTCGGTAGGTGCTCACCCAGCCGCCGGTCACCGAGCCGCGGGTCCCGTCGGCCCGCTGGGGGCACTGCAGGTCGCCCTCGGCCGGCCGCGCGGACAGGCGCAGGACGCCGTCGGCCACGCGCACGGTCTCGGGGCTGTTGATGTAGCAGGCGTCGCCCGCGGCGCCGGCCATGTGCTGCGGCAGCCAGCGCGTGGGGTCGAGCTCGGTGCCGGCGAACTGCTCGACGAAGGTGCACTCGTAGTAGGAGCCGTCGGGCCGGGCCGGCCGGGTGCCGCAGGCGTCGACCGGGGCCGGCGGCGGCTTGGGCCGGGACTTCCGCTCGACGCGGCGCACCGCGCTGGCGCGCCGGTTCACCACGACCCGGTAGGACCGCGTCCGCTTCGGGTTGGCGATCCGGACGCCGAACCGCCCGCGGCGGTCGGTCCGCACCGTGCGCTTGACCACCCAGCGGTCCCCGGCCCGGACCTGCAGCCGCACCCGGGCGTGGGGCCGGGCCCGGCCCTTGAAGGTGAGCGACTTCCGTCGGGTGACGGGCCTGCCGAGCACCGGCTTGGACGAGCCGGCGGCCGCCACCTGCACCTGCGTGTGGGCAGCAGGTCCGGCGGGCTGGCTCGAGGCCGTGGTGGTGTGTACGACGAACCCGGCGGCGCAGAGCAGCACGAGCACGACGGACTTGATGGTCCGCATGGAGATCCCCCAAGATCAGCTCCTCGCGGACCGCGACCCCGTGCCGCTTCCCCCTCCGCGAAGGCCTTTCCAGGCTAGGAATCCGCGGACGGTCGGCGACACGGCCTGGCGGGCGGACCCGGCTGGTCAGGAGAGGTCACGGACCTCGGGACCGGGGTGCGGCGAGGCCCAGATCCACGGGGACGATCGTCCCAAGGGAGTGCGACGAGCCGGCTACCGCCAGGCCCGCACGTGGTCGACCTCCATGGTCGCGGGGAGCGAGACCTGCCCGTCGAACCGGTTGTGGCCGCCTCCGAGGAGCTGGGTGAAGTTGAGGATGAACGGCTTGCGGAAACTGCTCGCACCGTGCGTGTTGACCAGGCAGGTCCTGCCGTCGACGCGGATGGTGAGCCGGTGGGGCGTCCACTCGAGGACGTAGGTGTGCCACTGGCCCCGTGGCGCGCGGCAGTCCCACGCGGTGTTCAGCCCGGGCACCGGACCGCCGTTGTCGTCGGGGCCGTAGTGCAGGTGCGGGATGGCGAGGTCCGGGTAGGCCGAGAAGGTCTCGACCACGTCGATCTCCCCGCTGCTCGGCCAGGGCGAGTCGGAGGTGTAGCGCACGTCGGGCCACAGCCAGAACGCCTCGTGCAGGCCCGGGCGGCTGGCGGCCCGGACCTTGATCCTGGCCTCGATCCGCCCGTACTGCTGGCTCCAGCGGTAGTGGGAGCTGACCCAGCTGCCGACGTAGGAGCCCCTGGTGCCGTCGGCCCGGAGCGGGCACTCGAGGCCGGAGCCGGCTCGCCGTACGGAGAGACGCAGCTTGCCGAAGCGCTGGACGACGGTGCGCGCATCGCTGATCACGCAGAGATCGCCCGACGTGCCCGGCTTGTCCACGCCCACCCAGAGGTCGGGATTCATGGTGGACCCGCTGAAGTAGTCGGCCATCGTGCAGATCCAGTAGCCGCCGGTCGGCTTGACCAGCCGCGCGCCGCAGGGGTCGCCGAGCGCTCGCGCCGGGGCGACGGGGGTGGCCGTGGAGGGCCCGGGCGTGCCGATCGCGGCCGCCGTGACGACGCAGCACAGCACGCCGAGGACGGCAAGGACTCGTCGGATCACCTGATCTCCCCCTGTGCCCGAGAACGAGCCTCGCGGTCGGTCGACGCGGGTCACGGTACTGAGGGAACCTCGCACTGGGGAACCCCCGAACCGCAATCGCCCGTCGCGACCCGCCCGTCGGGACCGGCGTCAGGCGCCGAGCAGGTCGAACCGAACACCGAGCCAGCGTCGGCCCACGGGGTCGATCTCGACCACCCGGGGATCCCGCTCGGGGTCGACCTCGGTGCTCGCCGTCGCCCGGGCGATGCGGATCTCGAGCCGGGCGTCGGCCAGGCCCTCGGCGAGGCCGGTGCCCCACTCGACCACCGTCACGGCGTCGTCGAGCTCGGTGTCGAGGTCCAGGTCGTCCAGCTCGGCGGCGCCGCCCAGCCGGTAGGCGTCGACGTGGACGAGCGGAGGCCCGTCGGCCAGCGGGGGGTGGACCCGGGCGATCACGAAGGTCGGCGAGGTCACCTCGCCGCGCACGCCGAGCCCCGCCCCGAGACCCTGGGTGAACGTCGTCTTGCCGGCGCCGAGATCGCCGCTGAGCACGACGAGGTCACCCGGACGGAGGTGGTCGGCGAGCCGCCGGCCCAGGGTCCGCATGCCCTCGGCGTCCGGCACGTCGACCGCGACCGGCACCGGTCGCGCCAGCTCGACGTACGGCGCCCGGTGGGCCGTCTCGGCGAACCCCATGTCGCGCCAGAACTGCACCGTGCGCGGGAGCTCGTCGCGGGCCAGCACGACGAGCCGGTCGGCGGTGCCGCGGCGGCAGGCGTGGGCGAGGGCGGCCCGCACCAGGTCGCGGGCGACGCCGCGGCCCTGGGCCGCCGGGTCGACGCCGAACCGGCGCAGGTAGAGCGCGGCGTCGACGGGGTCCAGCACGACGGCCCCGACCGGACGCCCGTCGTCGACGACGAGCAGCCCACCGTCGTGGTCGAGCAGGGCAGCGATCGAGTCCTCGGTCTCCCCCAGCGCATCGGCGGGCGGGTCGAGCACCGGGCGGTCGGCGAAGGCCGCGCGCACGACGGCGAGCACCTCGGCGGCGGACTCGGGACCGACCAGCCTGACCTCGCGGGTCATCGAGCCGCGATCCTCGCCGTCGCAGCGGTGATCAGCTGGTCGAGCTCGGCGTTGACCAGGTCGTGCCGCTCGAGGATGACCATGTGACCGGCCCCTTCGCATTCCAGCAGGCGGGAGCCGGAGATCCGCGCGTGCAGCTTGCGGGAGTGGCCGATGGAGGTGAGCCGGTCATCGGTGCCGCCGATGACGGAGGTGGGGACGCGCCCGAGCACCTCCACGTGGTCGAACTTGTCGAGGCCGGCGAAGTGCGGGAAGAAGTCGGCGACCACCTCGAAGGGTGTGGCTGCCAGCATCTGGTCGACGAACTCGACGTAGCACTCGGGCACCTCGTCGCCGAAGGCGAACCGGTCGGTGGCGACCGTCGCGACGGCCGCACCGGCCCGCCGCAGGGCGTCGACCACGCGGTGGCCCCGGTGCAGCGTGCGGACGGCGCCGAGCGTGAGTGGCGCCAGCAGCCGGGCCGGGGCCATCGGCAGCAGGATCCGGCTGGGGTCCAGGCCTCCGGCGGTGGTCGCGACCAGCCCGACGCCGACGACGCGGTCGCCGATGAGCTCGGGGAACTGCTCGGTGAACGCGACGATCGACATGCCGCCCATCGAGTGACCGACCAGGACGACCGGTCCGTCCGGCGTGGTCGCGTCGATCACCGCCTTGAGGTCGCGACCGAGCTGCTCGATGGTCGAGTGCTCGCGGTCCGAGCGGCCCGAGCGGCCGTGGGAGCGCTGGTCGTAGTAGACGGTGCGGACCAGGCCGCGATAGGCCGCGCGCTGGAAGTGCCAGCAGTCGAGCGTCAGGCAGTAGCCGTGCACGAAGACCACGGTGACCGGCGGTGCCGCCCCCGGGGCCCGGCGCAGCAGGCGGCCGACCGAGCCGGCCGGTTGCCGCAGGTCCACCTCGTCGACCTCGACGTGCAGTGGCACGCCGTCGTCGGCGACGACCGTCACCGGCGCCGACCGCAGCGAGCCGAACGGGACGTCCTGTCCGGCGCGACGGCTGATCTGCCGCTGCTGGCGGAGGACTCCCACGGCAGCGGTGCCGGCGGCGGCGACGCCGACCGCACCGGCGAGCGAGCCCAGCACCCGCGCTCGCCTGCTCATCGGTCCGCCTCCGCTGCCGAGTCGACGTGCCTGCGGGCCATCCGGCCTCCGATCCTGGTCACGATCTCGTAGTTGATGGTGCCGCACGCCTCGGCCCAGTCCTGGGCGGTGGGGCCACCGGCGGAGGGCGGTCCGAACACGACGACCTCGGTGCCGACCGGAGGCCGGTCGCCGCCGAGGTCGACGACGACCTGGTCCATGCAGACCGTCCCGCGGATCGGCCGACGCCGCCCGTCGACCGCCACCTCGGCCACGGCCGCGCGTGACCGGTCCGCGCCGCCGGCGGGCGTGCTGCCGGCGGTGGTGATCCCCGACGCGTGCCGCGGGATGCCGTCTCCGTAGCCGACGGGCACGAGCCCGACCGTGGTGGGCCGGTCCGCCGTCCACCGGTGGCCGTAGGACACCGAGTCGCCCGGCTGCAGGTCCTTCACCATGACCAGCGGCGCACGCACGGTCATGGCCGGCACCAGGCCGAGGTCGGGCGTGCGCCCCGGAGCGGGGTCGAGCCCGTAGAGGGCGATGCCGCAGCGCACCGCGTCGAACCGCGCGCTCGGCCGCAGCACGGTGGCGGCGGAGTTGGCGAGGTGGCGGACCTCGGGCCGCAGTCCCGCCGATCCGGCCATCGCGAGGGCGGCCCGGAAGGCCTGTTCCTGGGAGTCGTTGGCCGGGTGGTCCGGGTCGTCGGCGCACGCGAGGTGGGACCACACCCCGGTGATCCGCCAGGTGCCGTCCTGCTCGCCGGCGCGGGCGCGCGCGAAGAGCTCCGCCCAGTCGGCACGGGCGGCACCACCCCGGGAGAGCCCGGTGTCGACCTTCAGCTGGACCCGCGCCGGTCGCGCCGCGGAGCCGCCCAGCGACTCCGCGACGGCGTCCAGCTCGGCGACCGAGTACGCGGTGACGTCGAGGTCGGCCGCCGCGCCGGCGGCGTAGTCGGCGCCCGGCGCGGTGAGCCAGCACAGGATCCGGCCATCGACCCCGGCGGCCCGGAGCGCGAGCGCCTCCTCCAGGGTGGCCGTGGCCAGCCACTCGGCGCCGCCCGCGCGCGCGGCCACTGCCGCCTCGACCATGCCGTGCCCGTAGCCGTCGGCCTTCACGACCGCGATCAGCGGGACGCCGGCAGTCTCGCGGAGCACCCGCGCGTTGGCCCGGATCGCGGCCACGTCGACGACGATCTCGGCTGGACCGAGCGACGCCGACGGGCTGGGCATGGGAGCCATCCTCCCATCCGGCGGCTCAGAGGGTGGCGAGCAGGGCCGGCAGGGCGGCGGCCACGTCGGCGGCGACGATCGGGCCACCGGTCACGACGGGGCCGGACCGCACCGACCGTGAGCCCCCCGATGCCAGCGTGGCCGCGGCCCCGTGCAGCCAGGAGCCCACCGAGGCGGCGTCGAACGGCTCCAGCCCTCCGGCGAGCAGCGCCCCGACCAGCCCACCGAGCACGTCACCGGCGCCCGCGGTCGCCAGCCACGGGGTGCCGGAGGTGGTCACCCGGACCGCTCCGCCGGGCCGGGCGACGACGGTGCGGCGTCCCTTGAGCAGCACCACGGCGTCGTACTCCTCGGCCGTGCGGCGGGCCAGCTCGAGGGGGCGGGCCTCGACCGTCGCCCGGTCGAGGTCGAGCATTCGCGCGAGCTCCCCTGCGTGGGGGGTCAGCACCGCCGGCGTGCCGCGGACGAGGTGGGCGAAGCCGAGGGCGTCCGCGTCGACGACCAGCGGCACCGCGTCGGCGAGCGAGGCGCGCAGGCTCTCCTCGGCCGACGCGTCGCTGCCCGAGCCCACCACCCAGGCCTGGACCCGCCCGGGCCCGACGACCTCCGGGAACCGGGCCCGCACCTGCTCGAGCACCGCCTCGTCGCCGTCGTAGCGCACCATGCCGGCCAGCCCGCACGAAGCGCCGGCCACGCTGAGCACCCCGGCCCCCGGATAGCGGGCGGAGCCGGCGCGCACGCCCACCACCCCGCGGCTGTACTTGTGCGCGTCGGCGGCGGGCCGCGGCACCAGGCGCGCCACGTCGGCCGGCTGCAACGCCTCGACGGTCGCCCCGTCCCCCGCGTCGGATCCCCCATCCGGCCCCATGTCGAGCCCGATGTCGACGAGGTGCACGGCCCCGCACGCGGCCGCCGCCGGGTCGACCAGGTGACAGGCCTTGTGGGTGCCGAAGGTGACGGTCACGTCGGCGGTCACGTGCGGACCGGCCACCTCGCCGGTGTCGACCCCGACTCCCGAGGGCACGTCCACCGCCACCACCGGCACCCCGGCCAGGACCGACAGCGCTGCGGCCGCCGGGGGTCGCAGCCCCGGACGCCCACCGATGCCGACGATGCCGTCGACGACCACCTCCGGGCGTCGCGGGTCCGGCACCGCAGCGGACGCGTCCGTCGCGGTGCCGCCCGCCCGGCGCAGGGCGCGGAGGCCTTCCGGGTGCACGGTGGCGGAGAGGAGCCAGGCCTCCACCTGGGCGCCGCGCCGGGCCAGCAGCGCGCCGGCGTACAGCGCGTCGCCGCCGTTGTCGCCCGACCCGACCAGCAGGAGGACGCGGCGACCGTAGGCGGAGCCCAGGAAGTCGGTCACCGCGTGCGCCAGTCCGTGGGCCGCCCGCTGCATGAGGGCCCCCTCCGGCAGCCGCGCGAGCAGCTCGCCCTCGGCTCGACGGACCTGCTCGACGGTGTGCGCGCGGATCACGCACTCACGCTAGCCGCACCGTGCCGACGGCGGTGGTAGGCGACGGCGGCCGCGACCAGCGCCGGCCCCCACAGGGGGAACGGCATCACCAGCAGCACCTCGACCGCCGACACGGGCAGGTCGGGGTCGGCGAGGATCAGCTGCACCATCGCCCGGCCGGCCACGGTCACGGCGAGGCCGACACCGATCGCGGTCGCCGTCGGCCAGCCCGGCGAGACGACCCGGCCACCGACCGCGGGCAGCCACCGCGGGTACGTCGTCCCCCACCGTGCGAGGAGCCCGAGCGTCAGCACCGCTCCACCGAGGGCGGCGATGCCGAGGGAGATCCCGAACACCCGGGCACCCGGGTCGGCGTGCACGTCGCCGCCCGCAGCGAAGGCCGGCCAGGGAGTGAGCCAGGTCAGCCGGACGAGGCCGTAGGGCACCGGACCCAGCGCGGCCACGATCGTGACCCACCAGCCCCAGTCGCGCCGCGGCCGCCGGTAGCCGCTGACCACCGGCGCCTCGCCCCACCAGCGCACGCCCGAGACGCGGAGCGCGACGACCGCCCACAGCAGGCCGCCGGCGAAGACCCCCGCGTTGAGCAGGATTCCGGCGGCGGAGTCCCGCAGCCCGCCGCCCAGCGCCCGACCGAAGTCCGCGACATCGGCCGCGTCGACGCCGGCGAGGACGGGCCCACCGAGGCCGGCGACGAGCAGCCCGACCGGCAGCCACCACAGCCGAGGGGCGCGGACCGCCGCCACGGTGAGGTACAGCAGCAGCAGCGGCGGGCCGAGGATGGCGGCGGCATAGCCGAGGGTGACCAGCAGCTTGAGGTCGGTCAGCAGCAGCAGCGACCCGGCCGCGTACGACGCGACGACCGCTCCCGGCACCGTACCGACCGGACGGTGGGCCAGCACCCACCCGGCGAGCAGCGCTGCCGTCGTGCCCCAGAGGAGGAGCGCCGCGGCGCCCGCCGTCGGGGCGAGGAGGTTGAGCAACGACCCGGTGCCGGCTCCGGGCCGGAGGTGGTCGGGATAGCTGTCCGGCTCCAGCAGCCAGTACGACGCCGCGCCGGCCAGCGCCACGCCGAGCGCTCCGGCGAGCGCCGCGGTCCTCGCGACGGGATGCGTCGTCGGGGACGGTCCGGGGTGACGTGGGTCGGCTGGGGGTCGCACGGTGGTGCGCGTCGTGGTGGCCATGGGTCGAGCGTGGTCGGCCGGGAGCGGTTCGGCGTCCCGCCGGGGAGGGAACCGCCTCCCTCACGCGAGGGATCCGTCGCCTGCGCCGCACTGCCAGAATCACCTCATGCAGCTGACCGTCGAGCGGGCCCCGCTGCGCGTGGTCTTCGTGCTGATCGGCGCCGCCCTCGCCCTCGCGCTGGCGCTCGTCGACACCACCGTCGTCGCGCTGCTCCACCAGGAGACCCGGCTGCCGCTGTGGGCGGTGGTGGGGCTCGGAGCGGGCCTCGTCGTGCTGCCGCCGGTGCTGCTGGGCCTGCTGCCGGCGATGCGGACCGTCGAGGGCGTCGCGGCGACGTCGCTCCTCGGTGTCGACGTGCCGGGTGCCGGCGAGCCCGCGCGGACCGCCTCGCAGCGGGGCCGGACGCTCGGCTGGTTCCTCGCCCACCTGCTGGCCGGCGCGGCGATCGCCGCCGGCGTCACCGCGGCGCTGGTCGTCGGCGGCTGGTGGGCCGTGCCGGTCCTCGGCGGCACGGTGCTCCTCGCCGTGGCGCTCGGCACCGGTCTGGCCGCGCTCGCGCCACGCCTGCTCGGCCCGTCCTACGCGGAGCGGATCGCCCTGCTGGAGCGCGACGTCGACCGGGCCGTCGAGCGGAACCGTCTGGCCCGCGAGATCCACGACGGCGTCGGCCACGCGCTGTCGCTGGTGAGCGTGCAGGCGGGTGCGGCCCGACGGGTCCTCGCGACCGACCCGGCGTTCGCCCGGGACGCGCTGGAGGCGATCGAGGACGCCGCCCGCCGTGCCACCGCGGACCTCGACCGGGTCCTGGGCCTGCTCCGTGACTCCGCGGCACCGCGTCCCCAGGCCGCCGACCTCACCACCCTCGAGGAGCTGGTCGGCGCGACGCGCACGGCGGGCCTCGAGGTGGACCACCGGACCGGCGGCGACCTGTCCGCGCTGCCGTCCGTCGTCAGCCGCGAGGGCTACCGGGTCGCGCAGGAGTCGCTGACCAACGCGCTGCGCTGGTCCGGCGACGGCACGGCCACCCTGGAGGTGGTCCACGACCGCGGAGTGCTGCGGATCTCGTCTGCCAACCCCCTCGGCGCCGACCAGGCGACGAGCCGGTCCCGCGGCGGGCGTGGCCTCGTGGGCCTCCGGGAGCGGGTCGCCGCCCTCGGCGGCGCGCTCGAGGCGGGCGTGGTCGGGGACCGGTGGCAGCTGGTGGCGACCATCCCGACGACCGACCCGTCGGAGCCGACCCGGTGACCACCGTGCTGCTCGCCGACGACGAGCCCCTCGTGCGCGGGGGGCTGCGGGCGATCCTGGAGGCCGAGCCCGACATCGTGGTCGTCGGCGAGGCCGCCGACGGCGCCGAGGCGGTCGCCCTCGCCCGCCGCGTCGGTCCCGACGTGGTGCTGATGGACGTCCGGATGCCGCACGTCGACGGGATCACCGCCACCACGCTGCTCGCACGTCAGCCGCGGCCACCGAAGGTGGTCGTGGTCACGACCTTCGAGAACGACGACTACGTCTTCGACGCCCTGGTCGCCGGCGCCCACGGCTTCCTCCTGAAGCGCGACGCCCCCGCGCGGGTCGCGGCCGCCGTCCGCACGGTCGCGGCCGGCGAGGCGCTGCTCTTCCCGGAGGCGCTGCGCGCGCTGGTCGCCGGCCGGACCCGCGACGCGGCACGGCAGGCGGCGTCCCCGCAGGCCACCGAGCTCGCGCGCCGGCTGGCCCGGCTCACCGACCGGGAGCGGGACGTGCTCCGGCTGCTCGCCGCCGGGTTGAGCAACGCCGAGATCGCCGACCGGTTGGTGCTCGGCGTCGAGACGGTGAAGACCCACGTCCGCAGCGTGCTGGGCAAGCTGGGGGTCAAGGACCGGGTGCAGGCCGTGATCCTCGCCTACGAGTCCGGGTTCGTCCGCACGGGGACCTGAGTCTCCGGTGGCCGGGCCGAGGGTGGCTCAGTCCTCGAGCACCACCATCGCGGTGGCCACTCCGCCGTCGTGGGAGAGCGAGAGGTGGACTGAGCGCACCCCGAGCCGGTCGGCCACGGCGCGGACCGTGCCCCGGAGCTCGAGGACCGGCCGCCCCGAGTCGAGCCGCACCACCTCGGCGTCGTGCCACGCCATGCCGCCCGGGGCACCGAGCGCCTTGGCCAGTGCCTCCTTGGCCGCGAACCGCGCGGCCAGCGAGGCGACCGGCAGACCGAGCTCGTCACCGACGAAGAGCTTGTCCACCAGAGCAGGCGTACGACGGCACGACTCGTCGAACCGAGCGATGTCGCACACGTCGACCCCGACGCCCACCACCGCCATCCAGACCGCCGCCTACTCCACGGTGACGGACTTGGCGAGGTTGCGCGGTTGGTCGACGTCGTGGCCGAGCGCGGTGGCCAGCTCGCAGGCGAACAGCTGCAGCGGGACGGCCGCGACGAGGGGCTGGAGCAGCACCGGCACCTTCGGCAGCGGGAGCAGGTGGTCGGCGTACGGCTCGATCGAGGTGTCGCCCTCCTCGGCGAGGCAGATGGTGCGGGCTCCGCGGGCCCGGACCTCCTGGATGCCGCTGATCATCTTGCCGTGCAGGCTGTCCCTCCCGCGCGGGGGCACCACGCAGAGGACCGGCAGTCCCTCCTCGACGAGGGCGATCGGGCCGTGCTTCAGCTCGCCGGCCGCGAAGCCCTCGGCGTGGATGTAGGCGAGCTCCTTGAGCTTGAGCGCGCCCTCCAGGGCGACCGGGTAGCCCGCGTGCCGGCCGAGGAACAGCACCGACTTCGACTCCACGTGGGCACGGGCCAGCGCATAGACGCGCTCGGCCTCCGCCAGGACGCCGTCGATGTGGTCGGGCATCGCCTCGAGCTGCGCCATGATCTCGTCGATCTCGTCGCCGTACCGGGTGCCCTTGACCTGCGCGATGTAGAGCGCCAGGAGGTAGCAGGCGACCAGCTGGGTGAGGAACCCCTTGGTCGACGCGACGCCGATCTCCGGCCCGGCGTGGGTGTAGATCACCGCGTCGGACTCGCGCGGGATCGAGGAGCCGTTGGTGTTGCAGATCGCCAGGACCCGCGCCTTCTGGCTGCGCGCGTGGCGGATCGCCTGCAGGGTGTCGGCGGTCTCGCCGGACTGGCTGATCGCGACGATGAGCGTGGTCTGGTCGATGATCGGGTCGCGGTAGCGGAACTCCGAGGCAAGCTCGACCTCGACCGGGGTGCGGGTCCAGTGCTCGATGGCGTACTTCGCCACCATGCCGGCGTAGAAGGAGGTGCCGCAGGCGATGATGATGATCTTGTCGATGTCGCGGATCTCGTCGTCCGCGAGCCGCATCTCGTCCAGCTGGAGGCGCCCCGCCGCGGTGCGCCGGCCGATCAGCGAGTCCGCGACCGCGCGGGGCTGCTCGAAGATCTCCTTGCGCATGAACCAGTCGTGGCCGTCCTTCTCGGCGGCAGACAGGTCCCAGTCGACGTGGAACCGACGGGCCTCGACCGGCGCGCCCCGGAAGTCGGTGACCTCGACGTGGTCGCGGGTCAGCACCACGATCTGGTCCTGCCCCAGCTCGAGCGCCTCGCGCGTGAAGTCGATGAACGCCGCCACGTCGGAGCCGAGGAAGTTCTCCCCCTCGCCGAGGCCGACCACCAGCGGCGAGTTGCGCCGGGCGGCGACCACGGTCTCGGGGTCCTCCGCGTCGACGGCGACGAGGGTGAAGGCGCCGTCGAGCTGCTGGCACACCCGCTGCATGGCCGTGGTGAGGCTGACCCCGGACTGCACCTGGAGCTCGACGAGATGCGCCACGATCTCGGTGTCGGTCTGGGAGAGGAGCACGTGGCCGTCGGCCTCGACGCGGGCGCGCAGCTCGACGAAGTTCTCGATGATCCCGTTGTGCACCAGCGCCACCCGGCGCACCCCGCCGGTGTGCGGGTGCGCGTTCAGGTCGCTGGGCGGACCGTGGGTGGCCCAGCGGGTGTGTCCGATCCCGATCCCGGCCTTCGGCAGCGGCCGGTCGTCGAGCACCTTCTCGAGGTTGGCCAGCTTGCCGGCGCGCTTCTCCACGGCCAGCGCGCCGTCGTGGACCACGGCGACGCCCGCCGAGTCGTAGCCGCGGTACTCCAGCCGCCGCAGACCGTCGAGGACGGTGTCCTGGGCCGACCTCGGCCCGACGTACCCGACGATCCCGCACATGGACGCCAACTCTAGGCGGTCCGGATGCGGGACGCGCCCGCGGCGCTCCCGGAGGGCACTGCCACAATCGCTGGCATGTCGGCCGGCCACAGCACGGGGGACAACCACCGCCACGGCGACGAGGCGCGGGCCGAGGCGTCGCCGTACGTCGAGCTGGACCGGGCGACGTGGGCGATGCTGGCCTCGGAGACCGAGAGCCCGCTGACCACGGAGGAGATCGGGCGGCTCCGCGGGCTCGGGGAGTCGCTGGACGTGAGCGAGATCCGCGACGTCTACCTGCCGCTGTCCCGGCTGCTGAGCCTCTACGTCAGCTCGGCGTCGAAGCTGCACCGCGAGCAGGAGGCGTTCCTGCACGGCGTCACTCCCCCGCGCACGCCGTTCGTGATCGGGCTCGCCGGCTCGGTGGCCGTCGGCAAGTCGACGACCGCCCGGGTCCTGCAGCACATGCTGGGCCGGTGGCCGGAGCACCCCAACGTCGCCCTGGTCACCACCGACGGCTTCCTCTACTCCAACGCCGAGCTGGAGAGGCGCGGCCTGCTCCACCGCAAGGGGTTCCCCGAGTCCTACGACCGCCGGGCGCTGATGAAGTTCGTGATCGACATCAAGTCCGGCAAGGACGACGTCGAGGCCCCGGTGTACTCCCACCTGGTCTACGACGTCGTGCCGGACGAGCGGGTCGTCGTCAAGAGCCCCGACATCGTCATCATCGAGGGGCTCAACGTGCTGCAGCCCGCACGCGTCCGCGAGGACGGCCGCACCGGTCTGGGCCTGTCGGACTTCTTCGACTTCTCCATCTTCGTCGACGCCCGCACCGGCGACATCCGCGAGTGGTACGTCGACCGGTTCCTCCAGCTGCGGGAGACCGCCTTCCGGGACCCGGAGTCCTACTTCGCGAAGTACGCCGCGCTCGACCACGACGCCGCCGTGGACGAGGCCCGCCGGATCTGGGACGAGATCAACGGACCCAACCTGGAGCAGAACGTGCTGCCGACGCGCTCCCGGGCGACGCTGGTGCTGCGCAAGGGGGCCGACCACGCCGTGCGGTACGTCCGGCTGCGCAAGCTGTGACGCCTCCGCGCGCCCGGGCCGGCGAGGGCCGGCCCGCTCCGAGTCAGAGCTCCACCATCAGCGCCCGATGGTCGGACACCTCCGGCGCCGCGACCACCTCGAACGACCGCACCCTCCCGGGATCCGAGACCAGCAGGTAGCTGGCGTGCCGCACCGGCTTGCGATAGCGCGTGGTGCGGGTGTCGGCCTCGCCGACCAGGTCGGTGAGGCCGATCTGCGCCAGCACCTCGAAGGTCACGCTGCCCGGCAGCACGTTGAGGTCGCCGCACACCACCACCAGGTCACCGGGCTCGCGCACGCTCTCCACCAGCTCCGCGAGCCGCTCGGCTTGGGCCCGGCGGGCGGGGGTGTCCGCCTTCCCGCCGGCGTCGCGCAGGCCGTGGAGGTGGCCCAGCGTGACGTGCCGGCCGTGCTCGTGGTCGTGGAAGCGCGCGACCTGCGCCGCCCGGGGCCGGTCGCTGTGCGGCCACGCCTCGCCGTGGTCGGCGTACGCCCGGTGGACGTGGGCGCCCCTGGTCGCGACCTGCGCCAGCTCCAGCCGGGCGAACATGCCGAGCCCGAAGTGCTGGCGGTGCACCGCGCCGGCTCCGTCGCGCACCGGGCCGCTGTCGCTGACCGTGAACCAGCCGGCGTGACCCGGCAGCGCGGCCGCGAGGTCGCCCAGCAGGTCGGCCCGCTGGGGCAGCGTCCGCTCGCCGTCCTCGAACCGGGTCCAGCCGGTGAGCCCCGGCGTCCGGGTCACCTCCTGCAGGCACAGCACGTCCGCCCCGGCGACCGGGACCCACGCCGCCAGCTCGTCGTACATCGCCCCGCCCCAGGCGTTCACCGAAACGATCCGCACGAGCGGGAGACCCTAGCGGCCCGCTCAGCCGATGTCGCGGCGCAGCGTGGTGAGCCGCCCGACCACGGCGAACACCGCGGCGTAGCCCAGGAGCACCAGCGCGGCCGCCCACCGCGGCAGCAGGTCGACCGTCGTCGGGTCGCCGAGGAAGGTGGCGCCGATCAGCGAGTCGGCGGCACCGCCGGGGAGGAACGCCGCCACCCGGTCGAGGCTGCCGACCTGGGTGAGCACCAGCCGGGCGATCGGCTCGACGAACTGGGTGAACGCGAGGATCACCACGATGGCGGCGACCTGGTTGGAGACCCACGAGCCGAACGCGACCCCGATCACCGCCCACAGCGCGATCACCAGCACCCCGAGCACCAGCCCGACCACCACGTCGCCGTCGCCGAGCATGGCGCCGTCGCCCTCCAGCGCCAGGAACGGCGCGCCGCCGGCGACGACCGCGGCGACGCCCACCAGGCCGGCGAGCAGCCCGATCGGGATCACGGAGAGCAGCTTGGCGACCAGGAACCGTGTGCGGTCGGGCTCGACCAGCAGGCTCTGGGTGATGGTCTGGTGCCGGAACTCCGTGGTCATCGCCAGGCTGCCGATCACGAGCGGGAAGACGTAGCCGATGCTGTTGACCACCGAGTACGTCGACCGCGCGGCGTCCTCGCCGCGCAGGGGCGCCGCGCCTTCGGTCTCCAGCAGCGTCATGCTGGCCCCGATCGCTGCGGCGATGAAGACCAGGTAGGCCGCCATGACGAGCAGCAGCAGCCACCACAGCCGGGTGCTGACGAGCTTGCGGTACTCCGCGACGAGCGCCGCCCTCATGCCGCCACCCCCGGCGCTGCCGCGGCCGGCTCGGGTCGGGTGAGCTCGAAGAAGAGCGCCTCCAGGTCGACGTCGCGGCGGACCAGCTGATGCAGCTCGATGCCGGCCGCGTGCGCGGCGCCGCCGAGCTCCGCCGACGCCGCGCCGTCCACGAGCAGGCCCGTCCCGTCCGGCGTCGCCGCCCAGCCGCGGTCGGCGGCGAGGCGGGTGACGGCCTCGAGGTCCGGCGCCTCGACATAGGTGGCGGGCGTCGCGCGGGACTGGAGGCTCGTGAGGGAGGAGGCGTGGCGCAGCCGGCCCTGGGCGATGATCACCACCTCGTCGACACTGGCCTGGACCTCACGCAGCAGGTGGCTGGAGACCAGCACCGTGCGGCCCTCCGCGGCGAACTGGCGCAGGAGCCCGCGGATCCACACGATGCCCTCGGGGTCCAGTCCGTTGGTCGGCTCGTCCAGCACGATCACCGGCGGGTCCGCGAGCAGCGCGGTCGCCAGCCCGAGCCGCTGACGCATGCCGAGGGAGTACTTCCCGACGCGCCGGCCGGCGGCCTGGTCGAGCCCGACCGCCTCCAGCACCTGCGCGCACCGGGCCCGCGAGACACCGACCTGCGGCGCGTAGGCCTCGAGGTGGCCCAGGCCGGTGCGGCCGGGATGGAAGCTGGACGCCTCGAGCGCGGCGCCCACGACGCGGCCCGGCCGGTCGTGGTCGACGTACGGCCGGCCCCCGACGAGCGCGGTCCCCGCGGTCGGCCTGGTCAGTCCCAGGAGCATCCGCAGGGTGGTGGTCTTGCCGGCGCCGTTGGGACCGAGGAAGCCGGTGACGGCGCCGGGCCGGACGGTGAAGGTGAGGTCGTCGACGGCCCGGACGGGGCCGAACTGCTTGGTCAGGCCGTCGATGACCAACTGGGGGGAATCGGTCATGCCCTCACCCTGCCAGGTGACGGCGGCTCCCCGGCCGGCGGGGACGGGTCGCGGGCCCCTCGGTGTCCTGCCTCAGAGCGCCAGCCGCGCCCGGACCACGTCGGCCAGCCGGTCGGCCACCGACTGCGCGAGGTCGGCGGTCGGGGCCTCGACCATCACCCGCACGAGCGGCTCGGTGCCGGACGGGCGCAGCAGCACCCGGCCGGTGTCGCCGAGCTCCGCCTCCGCCCGGGCCACCGCCGCGACGAGCTCGACGTCGTCGGTGCGACCGCGGTCGACGCCGGCCACGTTGACGAGGACCTGGGGCAGGCGGGTCATCACCGCGGCCAGCTGCTGCAGGCTCTGGCCGGTGGCGGCCATCCGCTGGAGGACGTGGAGGGCCGTCAACAGGCCGTCACCGGTGGTGGCGTGGTCGCGCATGATCACGTGTCCGGACTGCTCGCCGCCGAGCGAGTAGCCGCCGGCACGCATGTCCTCGAGCACGTAGCGGTCCCCGACCGAGGTCTGCCGCACGGCCACGCCCGCGGCGGACATCGCCTGCACCAGGCCCAGGTTGCTCATCACCGTGGCGACCAGGGTGTCGTCGACCAGCCGGCCGGACTGGCGGAGGGCGAGGGCGAGGATCGCCATGATCTGGTCGCCGTCGACGACCTCTCCGGTGTGGTCGACCGCCAGGCAGCGGTCGGCGTCGCCGTCGACGGCGAAGCCCGCGTCCGCACCGTGCTCGAGGACCGCCTTCTGCAGGAGGCCGAGGTGGGTGGACCCGCAGCCGTCGTTGATGTTGAGCCCGTCGGGCTCCGCCCCGATGGCGACCACCTCGGCTCCCGCGGCGGCCAGCGCGCGGGGTCCCACGTCGCTCGCCGCGCCGTGGGCGCAGTCGAGGACCACGCGCAGTCCGGCGAGCGGCTCGTCGAGGGTGCCGACCAGGTGCGCGGCGTACTCCTCCGCCGCCGGGCCGTAGGGCGTCACCCGGCCGACAGCGGCCCCGGTGGGCCGCTCCCAGGCCTGGCCGAGGTGCTCCTCGATCTCCCGCTCCAGCCCGTCGTCGAGCTTCACGCCGCCGCGAGCCAGGAACTTGATGCCGTTGTCGGGCATCGGGTTGTGCGACGCACTGATCACCACGCCCACGTCGGCGCCGAGCGCGTCGGTGAGGTAGGCGACCCCGGGCGTCGGCAGCACGTCCAGCTGGAGCACGTCCACGCCCGCCGAGGCCAGCCCGGCGACCACCGCGTGCTCGAGGAACTGGCCCGAGATGCGGGTGTCGCGGCCCACCACGGCCAGCGGACGCGGGCGGCTGAAGTCGCCGTGCTCCACCAGCACGCGCGCCGCGGCCACGCCGAGGCCCAGCGCCAGCTCCGCCGTCAGCTCGCCGTTGGCCAGCCCGCGGACGCCGTCGGTCCCGAAGATGCGCGTCATCTCTCTCCCCTCGGCGGCGCCGAGCCGCCCGCCAACGCCGACGGGACCACGACCGCTGCTGCGGAGCGTGGTCCCGTCGTGCTGTGCCGTACGGCGATCAGCGCTTGCTGTACTGCGGAGCCTTGCGGGCCTTCTTGAGACCGGCCTTCTTGCGCTCGGTCGCGCGGGCGTCGCGGGTCAGCAGGCCGGCCTTCTTGAGGGTCGGGCGGTTGGCCTCGACGTCGACGGCGTTGAGGGACCGGGCCACGCCGAGACGCAGGGCGCCGGCCTGGCCGGTGATGCCACCGCCGTGGATGCGGGCGATGACGTCGAAGCGGCCCTCGAGGCCCAGGGCCGCGAACGGCTCGTTGACGACCTGCTGGTGCAGCTTGTTGGGGAAGTAGTCCTCGATGCTGCGACCGTTGATCGTCCAGTTGCCGGTGCCGGGGACGATCCGGACGCGGGCCACCGCCTCCTTGCGGCGGCCGGTGGCCGCGCCGGGGGCGATGGTCGCCGGGTGGGCGGCGGAGTCGGCGGACGGGGTGGTCTCGCTGGTGTAGGCGAGGCCCTGCTCGTCGGTCTCGAAGGTCTCCTCGACCTCGTTGTTCTGGGTGTCAGCCACGGTGAAAGTCCTTGAATCCTAAAGAGTCTGCTCGGTCGGAGGTCACTGGGAGATCTGGGAGATCTCGTAGGGCACGGCCTGCTGGGCCTGGTGCGGGTGAGCCGGGCCGTTGTAGACCTTCAGCTTCTTGATCATCTGCCGGCCGAGGCGGTTCTTCGGGAGCATGCCCCACACGGCCTTCTCGACGGCCTTGCGGGCGTCCTTGTCGAGGACCTCGCCGATCGGGGTCGCGGTGAGGCCGCCCGGGAAGCCGGAGTGGCGGTAGACGAGCTTGTCGTTGCGCTTGTTCCCCGAGAGCGCGACCTTCTCGGCGTTGACGATGATGACGTAGTCACCGGTGTCGGCGTTCGGCGCGAAGATCGGCTTGTGCTTGCCGCGCAACAGGTTGGCGGCCGTCACGGCGAGCTTGCCGAGGACGACGTCCGTGGCGTCGATCACGAGCCAGGCGCGCTCGACGTCACCGGGCTTGGGAGCGTAGGTACGCATGATGCGTTCACTCTCTTCGGATAGTTCGTGGACCCGTCCGACGGACGCCGGTCGGGCTTGCCTCCACTCCGGCGGGAGCCGGCGCGGGGGCGACGTCCTCTGACGAACTCAGCCCGGCCCACGCACGCTCGTCGTCGCGACGATCCGGTGAGCGATCCGGGACTGCCCCGGCTCACCGGAAGGTGGGCGCGGAGCGGCAGGAGACGCGACCGACAAGGCTACGGTCCGATGCGGCGGCCGGTCAAAACGCGGTCGCCGGCCCGGCCGCGACGCCGGCCGCCGGGGCGGCGGTACTCCGGTCCGGGTGAGCTGTGTCACACTCCGTGCGGGAGCGGCCCGGACGGGCCGGAGGAGAGGGACACATGGACTCCGCACTCGTGTCGGTGGGGCTGCCGGCAGCGCTCGCCGTGATCATGTTCGGCCTCGGCCTGTCGCTGACCCCGGACGACTTCCGGCGGATCGCCCGCACGCCGCGGGCCGTGGCCGTCGCGCTCGGCGCACAGCTCGTCGTCCTGCCGCTGGCCTGCTTCGGGCTGGTCGTCCTGCTGGACCTGGACCCGCTGCTCGCAGTCGGCATGATGCTGCTGGCCGCCTCCCCGGGCGGCACCACCGCCAACCTCTTCAGCCACCTCTTCCGCGGCGACGTGGCCCTCAACATCACGCTGACCGCCCTCAACTCGCTGATCGCGGTGGTGACCCTGCCCGTGGTCGTCAACCTCGCCGTCGGGTTCTTCGACCCCACCGGCGCGGGCGACCTGGGGCTGCAGTTCGGCAAGTCCGCGCAGGTCTTCGCCATCGTGCTCGTCCCCGTCGCCGCGGGCATGCTGGTGCGCCGGGCCTCTCCCGGCTTCGCCGCCCGCGCCGACAAGCCGGTGCGGATCGGCTCGGCGGCCGTGCTGGCCCTGGTCGTGGTCGGCGCGCTGCTGGCCGAGCGGGAGAACCTGTCGGACTACCTCGCCGACGTCGGCCTGGCCGCGACCCTGTTCTGCCTGGCCAGCCTCGGCCTCGGCTATGCCCTCCCCCGCCTCGCCGGGACGACCGAGAAGCAGGCCCTGGCCTCGGCCTTCGAGGTCGGCATCCACAACAGCACCCTGGCGATCGCGGTCGCGGTGAGCGTGCTCGACAGCGAGCTGCTGGCGGTGCCCGCCGCGGTCTACGGCGTGCTGATGTTCCCGCTGGCGCTGGGCGCCGGCTGGCTGCTCACCCGGGTGCCGCGCCGCGCCCCGGCCGCGACCGCCCGGGGGACCTGACGACGGTCACCCTGCGGGACACCCGCTACCGGCGCCCTCCACCGGGCGACTAGGTTGCAGGTGTGACTGACTCTCTCACCGTACGCGACAACCGCACCGGCGCGGAGTACGAGATCCCGATCGTCGACGGCACCATCCGCGCCGCCGACCTGGGACAGATCAAGACGGCCGACGACCAGCCCGGCCTTGCGACGTACGACCCCGGTTTCGTCAACACCGCCTCGTGCCGCAGCGCGATCACCTACATCGATGGCGAGAAGGGGATCCTCGAGTACCGCGGCTACCCGATCGAGCAGCTCGCCGAGCACTCGAGCTTCCTCGAGGTGGCCTACCTCCTGATCCACGGAGACCTGCCCACCCGTGAGCAGTACGAGCAGTGGGTCCACGAGATCACGTTCCACACCTTCGTCCACGAGAACGTCAAGGGCTTCATGCAGGGCTTCCGCTACGACGCGCACCCGATGGGGATGCTGATGGCGTCGGTGGGGGCCCTGTCGACGTTCTACCCCGAGTCACGTCACATCGAGGACCCGGACAACCGCCACATCCAGATCGTGCGGATGATCGCGAAGATGCCGACCCTCGGCGCCTGGTCGTTCCGCCACGCCCAGGGCAAGCCCTACATCTACCCCGACAACGAGCTCTCCTACTCGGAGAACTTCCTGTCGATGCTGTTCAAGATGAGCGAGGCGAAGTACGCCGCCGACCCGCGGATCGCCAAGGCGCTCGACGTGCTGTTCATCCTGCACGCCGACCACGAGCAGAACTGCTCGACCAACGCCGTCCGCTCGGTCGGCTCCTCGCAGGTCGACCCCTACTCCGCGGTCGCCGCCGGCATCGGCGCCCTGTTCGGCCCCCTCCACGGCGGTGCCAACGAGGCGGTGCTGAAGATGCTGCGCCGGATCGGCTCCAAGGAGAACATCCCCGCGTTCATCGAGGGGGTGAAGAACGGCGACGAGCGGCTGATGGGCTTCGGCCACCGCGTCTACAAGAACTACGACCCGCGGGCGAAGATCATCAAGAAGGCGTGCGACGACGTCTTCGAGGTCACCGGCGTCAACCCGCTGCTCGAGGTCGCGCAGGAGCTGGAGAGGATCGCGCTCGAGGACGAGTACTTCGTCAAGCGGAAGCTCTACCCCAACGTCGACTTCTACTCCGGCCTGATCTACGAGGCGCTGGAGTTCCCGCCCGAGATGTTCACCGTGCTCTTCGCCATCGGCCGCACCCCCGGCTGGCTCGCCCAGTGGCTGGAGCTGGTGCAGGACAAGGACCAGAAGATCGCCCGGCCGAAGCAGATCTACACCGGCCAGCGGACCCTCGAGTTCGTGCCGGCGGAGGAGCGCTGGGCCTGACCTTGGGCGCGGCTCCGCAGCACCGGACGACCCCGGCCACCGACGTGGCCGGGGTCGTCTGGGACCTGGGCAACGTGCTCGTCGAGTGGGAGCCGTTCCGCGCGGTCGCGGCCGGGGTCGGCGACGACGAGGCCCGCCGCTTCCTCGCCGGCTTCGACTTCGGCGCCTGGAACCATGCCTGTGACGCCGGACGACCGTGGGACCAGGCGTTGGCGGAGCTCCAGCGCGACCATCCCGAGTGGGCCGCGCACGGCCGGGCCTACTACGACAACTTCGCCGCGTCGCTGACCGGCGAGGTCCCCGGCACCGTCGACCTCCTCCGCGCGCTGCACGCGCAGGGCGTGCCGCAGTGCGGCCTGACAAACTGGTCCGACGAGCTCTACCACGCGCATGCGCCCCGGCGCTTCCCCTTCCTCGCACTGCTCGACGACGTCGTGGTGTCGGGCACCGAGGGCGTGGCGAAGCCGGACCGCCGCAGCTACGCCATCGTCGCCGAGCGGATGGGGCTGCCGCTGTCGCGCCTGGTGTTCGTCGACGACAAGGCGGCCAACGTCGACGCGGCCGTCGCCCTCGGCATGACCGGCGTCGTCTTCACCGGCGCCGACTCCCTGCGGGTCGCGCTGCGGGGTCTCGGCCTGCCCGTGTGAGGGGTGCGTCGCGTTGTGCCCCCTTGTGATGTGGGACACAATCGGCGGGGTGACCACCGACGCCCAGTCCCGCCCTGCAAGCTCTCGCGCCTGGCCGCCCGCCACCCCACCCGAGCCGACGTACGTCGACGACCGGCTCAACTACTGGGCCGAGGCCACCCCCGACGGGGAGGCGATGTCCTACCTCGGCCGCACCTGGACCTGGGCCGAGTGGCACGACCGGGTGCACCGCGTGGCCGGAGGCCTGCGCGACCTCGGCATCGCCCGCGGCGACGTCGTCGCCTTCCTCGACAAGAACCACCCGGCGTGCGTGGAGGTCAGCCTGGCCGCGGGCTCGATCGGTGCGGCCAACGCCATCGTCAACTGGCGCTCGGCGGGCGACGAGATCGACTACGCCGTCAACGACTGCGGAGCGAAGGTGCTCTTCGTCGGCCGGGAGCTGATGCCGACGATCGAGGCGATCAGGGACCGGCTGCCGAAGGTCAGCCGGGTGATCGAGGTGACGCCCGCGGGCGGGCCCGACGACGAGTACGAGCAGTTCCTCGGCGAGTCCACCCACTGCGGCGACGGGCCCGACGTGCTGGAGGACGACGTCTGCCTGATCATGTACTCCTCCGGCACGACCGGCCGGCCCAAGGGCGTGATGCTCACGCACCGCAACATGGTCCGCCACACCGTCAACGCCCACGACGGCTGGGGCTTCGAGCCCGGCGACAAGTCGATGGTGGCGATGCCCCTGTTCCACGTGGGTGGGTCGTCGTACGTGCTGTTCGGGATCCACGACGGCGTCCCGTCCGTGATGACCCGCGAGCCGGACGCGGCGTCCCTCGCCGGCGCGATCATGGCGGGTGCCAACCGGACCTTCCTGGTGCCCGCGGTCCTCGCGCAGGTGCTCCAGGCGGGCGGCGACGCGGTCAAGCTGTTCGGCGCCCTCAAGACCTACACCTACGGCGCGGCCCCGATGCCCCCGCCGCTGCTCCGCGCCGCGATGGAGGCCTGGCCGGGGACCGACTTCATCCAGGTCTACGGGCTGACCGAGGTCTCCGGCGTCGCGACCCACCTGCTCCCCGAGGAGCACCGCGAGGCGGTGGCCGGCGACCGTCCGGAGCGACTGCTCTCCGCGGGCAGGCCCATCCCGGAGTGCGAGGTGCGGATCGTCGACCCCGGGACGCTCGCCGACCTGCCCACCGGCGAGGCGGGCGAGGTGTGGCTGAAGACCCCGCAGCTGATGAAGGGCTACCACGGCAAGCCCGAGGCGACGGCGGAGGTGATCACCGACGACGGCTGGTTCCGCACCGGCGACATCGGGCACGTCGACGCCGACGGCTACGTCTACGTGTCCGACCGGCTCAAGGACATGATCATCACCGGCGGCGAGAACGTGTACTCCCCCGAGGTGGAGCGGGTGCTCAGCGAGCACCCGGCCGTCCTGGAGGTCGCCGTGATCGGCGTGCCCGACGACCGCTGGGGCGAGTCGGTCAAGGCGGTGGTGGCGCTCAAGGAGGGCTCCGACGCCACCGAGACCGAGCTGGTGGAGTGGTGCCGCGAGCGGTTGGCCCACTTCAAGGCCCCCCGGTCGATCGACGTCGTCCCCGCGCTGCCGCGCAACCCCACCGGCAAGATCCTCAAGCGGGAGCTCCGCAAGCCGTACTGGGACGACCGGGACCGCCAGGTCTGAGCAGGCACCGCTGTTGGGCAACTCCTAAAGCAGGTCTCAGCCCGCTCACAGGGACCCCGCCCATGCTGGATGCATGACCCAGGTACTGCCGCCGACCCCCCGCCCGACCGCACCGCCGACCCCGCCTGCACCGCCGTTCTTCCCGCCGACCCCGCACCGGTCGCCCGCCTCGGCGCGGCCCCGGCGCGCCGGCTTCGCGGCGGCGGTGCTGACCGGCGCGCTGCTGGTCGGGGGTGGGGCCGGCGTCGGCGGCGCCGCGCTGTACGACGCCGTCGCCGACCGGCCGAGCACGGGCGGCAGCTCCGCGCCCCTGCAGGTGGTCGACTCCGGCGACCGCCGGGCCGCCACGGGCTCGGTGGAGTCGGTGGCCTCGGGCGTGCTCCCGTCGGTGGTCGCGCTCGACGTCACGGCCGGCGGCGGTGCGAGCGGCCCCGGCGGCTCGGGCGGCGGGGCAGGAAGCGGCTCCGGCGTGGTCATCGACGCCAGCGGGCTGATCCTCACCAACGACCACGTCGTCAGCCTGGGCGGTCAGACCGATCCCCGCGAGGCCGAGGTCACCGCGTCGTTCAACGACGGGCGGAAGGCCAAGGCGACCGTGGTGGGCACCGACCCGCTGACCGACACCGCACTGCTGCAGGTGGAGGGCGTGGATGACCTGAAGCCGGTCACGATCGGCAAGTCCGGCAACCTCGACGTCGGCGAGCAGGTCGTGGCGATCGGCTCCCCGTTCGGCCTGGACGCCACCGTGACGAGCGGCATCGTCAGCGCGGTCGACCGTCCGGTCGAGGTCGCCCGTGACGAGAGCGGGCGCTCGGTGGCCTATCCGGCCATCCAGACCGACGCGGCGATCAACCCCGGCAACAGCGGCGGCCCGCTGGTCAACATGGACGGCCAGCTCGTCGGCATCAACGCCTCGATCCGGACAGCCGGATCGGTGAACGGTGCCGCGGCCGGATCGATCGGCCTCGGGTTCGCGATCCCGATCGACGAGGTGCTGCCGATCATCGAGCAGCTGCGCGCCGGCGAGACGCCGACCCACGCGCGCCTCGGCATCCAGGTCGCCAACACCCCCGATGGAGCGCGCGTCGAGGCGATCGACAAGGGGTCGGCGGCCGCCGAGGCCGGCCTGCGGGCGGGCGACGTGATCACCGGCATCGACGACCGTCAGATCGACGGGACCGAGGACCTGATCGCCACCGTCCGGTCGTTCCGTCCGGGAGACACCGTCGAGGTCACCTACCGCAGGGGCGGCGACGAGCGGACGACCGACCTGGAGCTCGGGTCCGACGGCTGATCCTCAGGAGCCGCCCCCGCCGGCCTTGCGGCGGTGCATCTTCGGGGCACCGCCGACGACCTCCGGGCCGTGAGCCTTCTCCCGGGTCGGGCCGTCCTCGTGGACACCCTTCTCCTGGCGGTTCTTCCGGTCCAGCGCCTCGCGCATCCTGGCCTTGATGTCGTCGTTGGCAGCCATGGGCGGTCCTTCCTCCGGGGATGTGTCCCCACCGTCGCATCCCGGCGGCCCGGACGGAAAGCCATTAACCGGCCCACACACTCCGGTCGGCGACGGGCAACCCCTCAACCGCGCTTCTGCAGCTCGCAGTTCCACGCGGTCGGCACGAAGCCCAGCCGCTCGTTGATCCCGATCATGTGCGCGTTGACCTCGGCGTTCCAGGTGACGACCCCGCGGCCGCTGACGTCCGCCGCCGCCTGCAGCGACCGCAGGTTGGCGACCTTGACCGCGAGCCCGAGGCGGTGGCCCCGGTGGTCGCGGTGCACCAGGGTGCCCCACTGGAAGATGTGGCCGTCGGTGTCGGCCCCGCGCGACACCAGCAGGCTGTACGCCACCGGGCGTCCTCCGCCGTCCAGCGCGACGGCGTGCCACGGGACGCGGCCCTGCTTGGCCTGGATCGCCTCGGCCATCCGGTGGGCCTCGACGTCGGCGGCCTCCTCCTCCCGCTCCATCTCCCCCGCCGGCGCCTCGGTCAGCAAGGTGTTGGCGAGGGCGAGCCAGTCCTGGACCAGGTCGTCGGGAACCGGGCCGGACCAGGTGCGGATCCGGTAGCGCCCGTGCCGCTCGGCCGCCTCCGCCGCGAGCGAGGCGAGCCGTGCCTCGTCGACGGGCAGCTCCAGCTCCCGCTGCACCTCACCGATGCCGATGCGGTAGCCGTGCCGGGCGGCGAACTCGACGCCCGGCACGCCGGCGCCGTCGGCCGGCCCGTGGTGGAGCCAGCGGACCTGCCCCTCGAACCGGGTGCGGGCGTCCTCCCGCGCGATCGCCTCGGCCCGCTCCAGGACCTGGGACCCGATCCCCCGGCGTCGTACGTCGGGACGCACGTTGACGTCGACCTCTGCCGCGTCGAGGTTGTCCAGCTGGCGCAGCACCAGCCGGGCGGCGGCCACCACCTCGCCGTCGAGCACGCCGGCGAGGAGCACCTGGCGGCGGGACTTGTCCGGCTCGCGCACCGAGGGCAGCAGCTCGCGCGGCGACCACGGCGTGGCGCTGGCGCCCGCGTCGTGCCGTTGCGCCGCCGCCGCCACGTCGCACCAGGCGCCCACCGCGGCCTCGTCGTGCGTGGCCACCTCGACCACCTGCAGCCGGCTCACCGGGCTCGCGCCACCCGTCCCTCGTCCCAGACCGGCTCGTCGGACTCGTAGACCGAGCCGTCGGCACCGAAGACGCAGAACCGGTCGAAGCCGCGGGCGAACCACCGGTCGTGGGTCACCGCGACGACGGTGCCGTCGAAGGCCGCCAGGCCCTCCTCGAGCGCCTCCGCCGACTGCACGTCGAGGTTGTCGGTCGGCTCGTCGAGCAGCAGCAGGGTCGCCCCGGACAGCTCGAGCAGCAGGATCTGGAACCGAGCCTGCTGCCCCCCGGACAGCGACTCGAAGCGCTGCTCGGCGCTCGGCGAGAGCTCGTAGCGGTCCAGGACGCGGCTGGCCTGCTCGCGCCCCATCCCCTGCCGCCCGGTGGGCGTGCCGTCGCCGCGATGCAGGATCTCCAGCAGGGTGCGGCCGAGCAGCTCGGGGTGCTCGTGGGTCTGCACGAACCACCCCGGCCGCACCCGGGCCCCGAGCCGCGCGCGGCCGGTGTGGGCGACCGGGGCGACCCGGACGTCGGAGACAGGGAGGTGCTCGACCTCGGGATCGGTGCCGCCGGCTGCCAGCAGCCGGAGGAAGTGGGACTTGCCCGAGCCGTTCGACCCCAGGACGGCCAGCCGCTCGCCGTACCAGACCTCGAGGTCGAAGGGCCTCATCAGCCCGGTCAGCTCGAGTCCCTCGCAGACCACCGCGCGCTTGCCGGTGCGGCCGCCGCCGAGCCGCATCGTGACCTGCTGCTCCCGCGGCTGCTCGGTCGGCGGCCCGGCCTCCTCGAACTTGCGCAGCCGCGTCTGCGCCGCCTTGTACTGCGACGCCAGGCCGTCGTTGTACTTGGCCTTGGTCTTGTACATCAGGACCAGGGCCTTGAGCTTCGCGTGCTCCTCGTCCCAGCGCCGGCGCAGCTCGGCGAAGCGGGCGAACCGGTCGCGTCGCGCGTCGTGGTACGACGCGAAGCCGCCCGCGTGCGTCCACACCGAGTTGCCGCCGCCCCCGGCACCGAGCTCCACGGTGACCACGTGCGTGGCCGCGTTGGCGAGCAGCTCGCGGTCGTGGCTGACGAACAGGATCGTCTTGTCCGACGCCGCGATCCGCTGCTCGAGCCAGATCTTGCCCGGCACGTCGAGGAAGTTGTCGGGCTCGTCGAGGAGCAGGACCTCCTCCGGGCCGGCCAGCAGGTACTCCAGCACCAGGCGCTTCTGCTCGCCGCCGGAGAGGGTGCGCAGCTCGCGGTACTTCGCGCGGTCGTAGGGCAGCGCCAGGGCCTTCACCGTGCACACGTTCCAGACCACCTCGACGTCGTAGCCGCCGGCGTCGGCGTACTCGGCCAGGGCCGTCGCGTAGGCCAGCTGGGTGGCCTCGTCGTCGGTCTCCATCAGCGCCAGCTCGCAGCGGTCCACCTCCGCCGCGGCGCTCTGCACGCGCGGCGGCGCCAGGCTCAGCAGCAGGTCGGCCACGGTGGGCGCCTCGCCGAGGCCCCGGTCGACCATCTGCCGCATCACGCCCAGCCCACCGGACCGGGTGACCGCGCCCGCGTGCGGAGCGAGCTCACCGGTGACGATCCGCAGCAGGGTCGTCTTGCCGGCCCCGTTCGCGCCGACCAGCGCAACCTTGGCGCCGTCGCCGACGCGGAAGGAGACGTCGTCGAGGAGCACCCGGCCGTCCGGGAGCTCGTAGCGCACACCGGCGACCTCGACATGACCCACAGGGGAGGATTGTCCGGGACGGGCGGGGTCGCCGCGAGCGAATAACCGGATCCGGCTAGCTTCGCCGTCCGGCGGCGCCGGGCCGCGCCTCCAGCACGCGGAACCCCTTGGCGCTGGCCAGCCGGGTGGTGGGGTGACCCTGCTCGCCGAGCCACCGCTGCAGGGAGTCGGCGCCGAGGTTCTTGCCGACCACCAGCACCGCGCGTCCGCTCGGGGCGAGCCGCGGCAGCCAGGCGAGCAGCAGCGCGTGCAGAGCCGCCTTGCCGATCCGGATGGGTGGGTTCGACCAGATCTCGTCGAAACGGGCGTCCGGCGGCACCTGGTCGGGGGGCATCGCGGTGAACCGGTCGGAGACGCCGAGCGCCGCGGCGTTCTCGTTGGCCAGCAGCACGGCACGCCGGTTGACGTCGACGGCGGTGACCTGCGCCGCGGACACGACGGCGCAGGCGAGCCCGATCACGCCGTACCCGCACCCGAGGTCGAGGATCCGGCCGCCGGCGGGCGGCTCGGTCTCCCGGAAGAGCACCGACGTGCCGATGTCGAGGCGACCCTGGGCGAAGACCCCCGAGCCCGAGGTCAGCTCGAGGTCGTGCCCCCACACGTGGGCGCGCACCCGGGTCCGCTGGAAGGGGACCGAGGGATCGGCGGAGAAGTAGTGCTCGTCGCTCACGCGCCCCCCTCCCCCAGCGGAGCGCGCCGCGCTGCCGTCTGCTCGACGCGGCGCGCGAGCCCGGCGTCGTCGGGGTAGGCGACCTCCTCGAGCGTCAGGCCGTGGGCCTGCACGACCACCACCCCCGAGTCGCGGCGGCGGCCGGCGAGGACCTCCGCGGCCCACTCCGGCGGCTTCCGCCCCTCCCCCACCGCGATCAGGCAGCCCACCAGCGCCCGCACCATCGAATGGCAGAAGGCATCGGCCCGCACGTGGCCGACCAGGACGCCCGTCTCGTCGCGGTCCCACCGGAGGTCGAGCAGGGTGCGGACCGTGGTGGCACCCGGCCGCTGCTTGCAGAACGCGGCGAAGTCGTGGAGCCCCACCAGCGGTCTCGCCGCCGCGTTCATGGCGTCGGTGTCCAGCACGCGCGGCCAGGCCAGCACGTGGTGGCGGCGCAGCGGGTCGACCAGCTCCGGCGCGTCGGCGATCCGGTAGGCGTAGCGGCGCCAGAGCGCGGCGAACCGGGCGTCGAACCCGTCGGCTGCCGGCGTGACGCTGCGGATCCGCACGTCCGGCGCGAGCAGCCCGTTGGCGCGCCGGGCCAGCTTGTCGACGTGGCCCTCGGCGACGGTGCGCGTGTCGTCGGGGACGTCGACGTGCGCCACCTGACCGCGGGCGTGGACCCCGGCGTCCGTCCGGCCGGCACAGGTGACCTGCAGCGCGTCGCCGGACGTCCGGAGGACGGTGGCGAGCGCGGCGGTCAGCTCGCCCTGCACGGTCCGCAGCCCCGGCTGGGCCGCCCAGCCGTGGAACTCGGTGCCGTCGTAGGCGAGGTCGATCCGCAGCCGCACCCGAGCAGCCTAGTTGCGCCCGGGGGAGCGCGTACGGCGGCGCCGCCGGTCCCCGTGCCGACGCCGGTCGCCGCCGACCCCGCGCCGTCCCGACGGCCCACCGCCTGACCGTCGCCCGCTCACCCGCAGCGGTCGAGCATCTCCCGCAGCGCCCGCACCTCGCTGTGGTCGGCCGCGAGGGACCACCGGCTCTTGGTGTCGATCCACCGGACGGCGTACTCGCACTGGAAGGCCTTCCGCGGGCGCCACGCGGCGGGGTCGTCGGCGCCCTTGCCGGCGTTGGTCGGTCCGTCGACCGCGAGCAGACCGTCGAGGTCGTTGGCGAACCGCTCCCGCCGGGCAGCGGACCAGCCGGCGGCACCGGAGGCCCAGGCCTCCGCGAGCGGGACCACGTGGTCGATCTGCACGGCCTGGGCCTGCGAAGGGTCCTTGAGGTCGTCGAGCACGATCCGCCGGCCGGTGTAAGGGTCGACCCACCGGCCGGCCAGCACGTCGTGGTCGCAGGCTCCCTGCCGCACCACGACGGCAGAGCCGGGGACCGCGTCGCGGAGCAGCACGTCGTCGCGCTGGTTGCAGCCGTTGCCGTCGGTGTCCCGCCAGGCGGTGCCGAAGGCGTCGCGGCGGTAGTCGTCGCGGCGCACCCGCTCGGTCAGCGCGAGGGCGGCGAGCCGTGACCGGGCGGTGTCCGCGGAGGCACCCCGCCCGACCTGCTGGGTCGCCTCGGTCGGCCCGGACGACCCGGTCGTCTCGGACGGCCCGGACTGCTCCGAGCTCTCCGGCCCGGGGATCGTGCAGGCCGTCACTGCGCCCGACAGGCCCAGCAGCCCCAGCACGGCCAGGAGCGAGGCGACCAGGGTCGCGGGGAGGTGAAGGAGACGGCGGTGCACCGGAGCATGGTGGCCGGAACGCCCGACACCGGCTCCGGTCGGAGCGGCAGCGCGCACCTCAGCGAGCCTCGAGGTCGTCCCTCGTCGGCGGGTCGGCACCCACCCGCGAGACGGTGACCGCAGCCGCTCGGGCGGCGTACACCAGGGCAGCGGCCCAGTCGTCGACGGACATCGCCTCCAGCCGCTCGCGTCCACCGTCGCCCAGCCGCGGCCAGAGGTGGTCGAGGAGGGCCGCGCCGAAGGTGTCCCCCGCGCCGATGGTGTCCACCACGTCGACCGGCTCGGCATGGACGCCGCCGGTCGACCAGCCGTCCGCGGAGCGGACGTGCCAGGACGCGCCGTTCGCGCCGTGGGTCACCACCACCGCCTCCGGTCCGAGCTCCAGCAGCCGCGCCGCGGACTCCCCCGGGTCCTGCTGCGGCCAGAGGGCGAGCAGGTCCTCGTCGGAGGCCTTCACCAGGTCGGCGCGCGCCGCCATCCGGCGCACCCGCTCCACCACGGCAGGGCCGGCGCCGGTGAGGGCCGGACGGACGTTGACGTCGTAGGTCACCGTGGCCTCCGGGCGCAGCCGGTCCACGAGGGCGAGCACCTCCTCGGCGCCCGGGTCCAGCAACGGGCCGAGCGAGACGACGTGCACCACGCGGGTGCCCGCGGTGGCGACGACGTGCGGCATCCGCCACCCCACGTCGAAGCTGTACGACGCCGCGCCGGCCGGTCCGATCCGCGCGTCCGCGCGCGAGGTGCGTGGGAGCACGAACGGGTCCGCGGCCAGCACCACGCGGGCGTCGGCGAGGTGGGCGGACAGCACGCGGCCGTGGGAGTCGGGCGCGAACGACGTCGCGAGCCGGACCGGCCGCCCGAGCCGGGCCAGGGCCACCGCGGCGTTGACCGCCGAGCCGCCGGGCCGCTCGACGGCCTCGACCCCCGGCGCGTGGACGACGTCGATCAGCGCCTCGCCGACCACGAGCGCGGATCCCTCTCCGCTGAACTCCTGCCCCGTCACCCGCCCACTGTGCCCAACGGCGTCGGACCCATGAAATAGGCTCACCGCGTGGCCATGGAGACCTCCCTCGAGAAGCCGGCTCCGGTCCGGGCGGTCGCCAACGCGATCTCGGGCTGGATCGACCGGCTGGGCGCGGTGTGGGTCGAGGGGCAGGTGGCGCAGGTCAACCGCCGGCCGGGGATGAACACCGTCTTCATGACCCTGCGCGACTCCAACGCCAACATCGACATCTCGGTCCCGGTGACCTGCTCGCGCGTGCTCTTCGACGGGCTCGAGCCGCCGGTCGTCGAGGGAGCCAGCGTCGTGGTGCACGCGCGCCCCTCCTACTACGCCAACCGCGGCACGCTGTCCCTCTACGCACGCGAGATCCGGATGGTGGGCCTCGGCGAGCTGCTTGCCCGGATCGAGCGCCGTCGCCAGCTCCTCGCCGCCGAGGGCCTGTTCGCGCAGGAGCGGAAGCGCCGGCTGCCCTTCCTGCCGCAGCGGGTCGGCCTGGTCACGGCGGCCCGCTCCGCTGCCGAGCGCGACGTGGTGGAGAACGCCGGGCGGCGGTGGCCGGGCGTGCGGTTCGAGACCGCCTACGCGTCGATGCAGGGTCCCCGGTCGGCCGCCGAGGTGATCGAGGCGGTCCGCCGGCTCGACGCGACGGCCGAGGTCGACGTCATCGTGATCGCCCGCGGAGGCGGCTCGGTCGAGGACCTGCTGCCGTTCTCCGACGAGGGCCTGATCCGGGTGGTGGCCGCCGCGCGCACGCCGGTGGTCTCCGCGATCGGCCACGAGCCCGACAGCCCGCTGCTCGACCTGGTCGCCGACGTCCGCGCCTCCACCCCTACCGACGCGGCCAAGCTGGTCGTCCCCGACGTGTCCCAGGAGCGCGCCGCCGTCGACCACGCCCGCGACCGGCTCCGCCGGGCGGTCTCCGGCTGGCTCGACCGCGAGCAGGCGCGGCTCGACGCGCTCCGGTCCCGCCCCGCCCTCGCGGACCCGCGGAGCCTCCTCGACGCTCGGGCCGCCGAGCTCGACGAGTCCCGCGCCCGGATCCGCCGCTGCCTGGCCGCCCGGCTCGACCGGGCGACCGACGACATCGGCCATCACCGTGCCCGCGCACGGGCGCTCTCTCCCCTGGCGACGCTCCAGCGCGGCTACGCCGTGCTGCAGGACGCCGACGGCCACGTCGTGACCTCCGCCGCCGCGCTGGCGGAGGGGTCGGCGCTCACCGTGCGCGTCGCCGACGGCCGGATCCACGCCACCACCACGTCGACCGAGCTGACCGACCTCGAGGAGCCCCATGACTGAGCCCGACCAGACCCTGTCCTACGAGGAGGCGCGGGCGGAGCTGGTGGAGGTCGTCTCGCGGCTCGAGCAGGGCGGCACCACGCTCGAGGAGTCGCTGGCGCTGTGGGAGCGCGGCGAGCAGCTGGCGACCGTGTGCCAGGAGTGGATCGACGGCGCGCGGGCCAGGCTCGACGCGGTGCTCGAGAGCCGGGAGGGCGCGGCGGGCGCCGACGAGGAGGACTAGGGCGTCAGGCCACGGTCAGGGCGTGGCCTCGGCGACCGGGCGCTGCACCAGGCTGTCGACGATGGCCTGCAGGTCCTCGGCCGGGGCGGAGCCGAAGACCAGGATCGTCTCGTCGCCGACGGTGGCGCTGTAGGCGGTGTCCCCACCGGCGTCGGTGTAGCCCTCCCAGCGGCGCGCGACCGGCCGGGCGACCGACGCGGGCACGGAGTACCCGTCGGTCGTCTCCGTCTCCTCGTCGACCCACTCCCGCAGCAGGGTGGTGCTCGAGGCGTCCTCCTGACGGATGCCGACGAACCTCTCCTCGTCGGTCAGCATCCGCAGTCCGAAGGCGGCGTCCTCTCCCGGCACGACGTCGACGCCCGTCGCGATCCAGCCCTCGGGGAGCTCCGGCGGGTAGACCGGCTGGAGTCCCGCGGCCTGCGCGGAGTCGACGGTCTCCAGGTAGTCCACCCGCTCGGGCTCCACCTCCAGGTCGTGCCGAAAGGCGCCCATGAAGTAGAGCAGGCCGCCGAGCGCGACCACGGTGACGACCAGGGACGCCACGAGTCCGGCGGCCGAGCGCTGGTAGCGCCCCGGCCGCCCGCTGGGCTCCACCTGCGGTGCGGACATGGTGCCTCCAGTCTCCCAGCCGCCGCGCCGCCGGCCGCAGCCGGGAGGTCGTCGTCCCGCAGATGCGGCCGGATCCAGTGACATTTCTCCGCATCTGCGGCACGCTGGAGCCGTGAGTGACTACCGGGTCTCCGAGGCCGCAGCGATCCTGGGTGTCAGCGACGACACCGTGCGCCGCTGGATCGACGCGGGCCGGCTGCCGAGCCGCACCGCGGACGGACGCACCGTCGTGCCCGGCGCCGACCTCGCCGCGCTCGCGTCCTCCCTCGTCGACGAGGCCGACCGCGACCGCACCCGTGCCGGCGCGGTCAGCGCCCGCAACCGGATGACCGGCATCGTCACCCGGGTCGTCCTGGACACCGTGATGGCGCAGGTGGAGCTGGTCTGCGGCCCCTACCGGGTCGTCTCGCTGATGAGCGCGGAGGCGGCCACCGAGCTCGGCCTCGCCCCCGGCGTCCGTGCCATCGCCTCGGTCAAGTCCACCGCCGTGGTCGTCGAGCGCCCGGTCGAGCGCCGCCGATGACGAGGTGGCAGGTTTCGGCGCGCGAGGTGGCAGGTTCCGGCGCGCGAGGTGGCAGGTTCCGCACCTTCCAGCTCCTCCTGCTGCTCCTGCTCCCGCTCGCCGGCTGCGGTGACGGTGGGGACGGTGACGGGCCGACCCTCACCGTCTTCGCCGCAGCGTCGCTGACCCCCGTGCTCGAGGCGCTGACCGAAGAGTACGACGCCGCGCACCCCGGCGTGGACGTCCGGCTGTCCTTCGGCGGCTCCGCCGACCTGGCGAGCCAGGTACGGGAAGGGGCCGAGGCCGACGTCTTCGTCTCCGCCGACAGCCGCACCATGGACGCGCTCGTCGACGACGGACTGGTCGACGGCGAGCCGGTGCAGCTCGCCACCAACACCCTCACCATCGCCGTGCCGCCCGGCAACCCGGCGGCGGTCCGTGGTCCCGAGGACCTGGCGCGTCCCGGCCTCGACCTCGTGCTCTGCGCGCCGGAGGTGCCGTGCGGCGCGGCGGCCCGGGAGCTGGCCGGCGAGCTCAGCCTGGACCTCGAGCCCGTCAGCGAGGAGCAGTCGGTCACCGACGTGGTGGCCAAGGTGCGGAGCGGCGAGGCCGACGCGGGGCTGGTCTACGTCACCGACGTGCAGGCGGCAGAGGGGGACATCGAAGGCGTAGCGGTGCCCGGAGCCGACCGCGTCGTCAACCACTACCCCGCCGCCGCGCTCGAGGGCAGCGACCACCCGGCCCTCGCCCGGGAGCTCCTCGACCTACTGCTCAGCGACCGCGGCCGCGACCTCCT
Organism: Nocardioides proteolyticus; assembly: GCF_051280635.3. Lineage (NCBI taxonomy): Bacteria > Bacillati > Actinomycetota > Actinomycetes > Propionibacteriales > Nocardioidaceae > Nocardioides > Nocardioides proteolyticus. The sequence goes on from NZ_JBNBPO030000012.1 coordinate 101,640, forward strand.
CGCCGATGCCGGCTTCGGGCTCCCGGCACGATGACGACCGCGACCAGGACCCGCCATCCGGGCCTGCCCCGCTGGCTGGTCGCGCCGGCCGCACTCGGGGCGGCCCTCGTCGTGCTGCCGGTGGCCGCGCTGGCCGCCCGCGTCGACTGGGGGCGGCTGCCGGCCCTGGTGACCTCCGACTCGGCGCTGACCGCGCTCGGCCTGAGCCTCCGCACCTCCGCGGCCAGCACGGGGCTCTGCCTCCTGCTCGGCGTGCCTCTGGCCGTGACGCTGGCCCGCAGCGACCTCCGTGCACTGCCCCTGGTGCGCGCCCTGGTGCTGCTGCCGCTCGTCCTCCCGCCCGTGGTGGGAGGCATCGCCCTGCTGGCCGCGTTCGGTCGGCAGGGGCTGCTGGGCGGCCACCTCGAGGCGCTCGGCATGCAGGTCGCGTTCACGACCGTCGCCGTGGTGCTCGCGCAGACCTTCGTCTCGCTGCCCTTCCTGGTCGTGAGCCTCGAGGGCGCGCTGCGCACCGCCGGCGAGCGGTACGACGTCGTCGCGGCCTCGCTCGGCGCCCGCCCCACCACGGTGCTGCGCCGGGTCACCCTCCCCCTGGTGCTGCCCGGGCTCGCCTCGGGCACGGTGCTGGCCTTCGCCCGCTCCCTCGGCGAGTTCGGCGCGACCATCACCTTCGCCGGCTCGCTGGAGGGCACCACCCGCACCCTCCCGCTGCTCATCTACAACCTCCGCGTCACCGACGTCGACGCGGCGGTGGCCATGTCGCTGGTGCTCGTCGTGGTCGCGGTCGCGGTGATCGGGCTGGTCCGGCCGAGGGTGACCTCGTGAGCACCCCCACCGCCCACGAGGTGCCGGCCGCCGCCGAGGTCGAGCTGGCGGCGACCGTGACCGCGCGCGGAGTCGACGTGGCGTTCGAGGTCGGGCGGGGCGAGACCGTCGCGCTGCTCGGCCCCAACGGCGCCGGCAAGTCCACCGCGCTCGCGGTCCTCGCCGGCCTGCTCCGTCCCGACCGCGGACGGGTCACCGTCGACGGCAGGGAGCTGACCGGCCCGCGACGCTGGGTGCCGCCCCACGCCCGTCGTACCGCCCTGCTCGCCCAGGACCCGCTGCTGTTCCCCCACCTGACCGCTCTCGACAACGTCGCGTTCGGCCCGCGCAGCGCGGGTGCGGGCCGGCGGGCGGCGCGCGCCGAGGCCGAGCGCTGGCTCGCCGAGGTCGACGCCACCGACCTGGCCCACCGGCTGCCGCGCGAGCTCTCCGGCGGGCAGGCGCAGCGGGTCGCCGTGGCGCGTGCGCTCGCGGCGGACCCCCGCCTCCTCCTGCTCGACGAGCCGATGGCGGCCCTGGACGTCGCGGTCGCTGCGGCCCTGCGGCAGCTGCTCCGCCGCGTGCTCGCCGACCGCACGGTCGTCCTGGTCACCCACCACGTGCTCGACGCGCTGCTGCTCGCCGACCGGGTGGTGGTGCTCGAGGACGGGCGGGTGGCGGAGGACGGTCCGGCCGGCACCGTGCTGACCCGCCCGCGGAGCGGGTTCGCCGCACGCTTCGCCGGCCTCAACCTGGTGACCGGCACCGCCGTCCCCGAGGGAGTACGACGCCCCGACGGCTCGCTCCTGCACGGCACCCCCGGCGCCGACCCCGCGCGCCCCGGCACGACGGCCGTCGCCGTCTTCCGTCCCTCGGCCGTCGCGGTGCACCGCACACCGCCCGGCGGCAGCCCCCGCAACGTGCTGACCGTCCGGGTCACCGAGCTGGAGCCGCGGGGCGACCTGGTCCGCGTCCGCGCGGGCGACCTCGCGGCCGACGTGACCCTCGCCTCGGTCACCGAGCTGGCGCTCGCGCCGGGGGCGGAGGTGACGTTCGCGGTGAAGGCGACCGAGGTCGACGTCTATCCGCGCTGAGCGCGGTCGTGCACACCACCGGCCCGGAATCGCCCGATAGGGTGCGGGTCATGAGCGAAGCCCTTGCCGTCGAGCCGCCCGCCCCCGACCGCAACCTCGCCCTCGAGCTGGTGCGCGTGACGGAGGCGGCCGCGATGGCCGCCGGCCGCTGGGTCGGCCGGGGCGACAAGAACGGCGCCGACGGCGTCGCCGTGCAGGCCATGCGGGTGATGATCTCGACCATCGGCATGGACGGCACCGTCGTGATCGGCGAGGGCGAGAAGGACAACGCGCCGATGCTCTACAACGGCGAGCGCGTCGGCGACGGAACCGGCCCGGAGTGCGACGTCGCCGTGGACCCGATCGACGGCACCACGCTGACGGCGAAGGGCATGCCCAACGCCGTCTCGGTGCTCGCGGTGGCGCCGCGCGGCTCGATGTACGACCCCTCTGCGGTGTTCTACATGGAGAAGCTGGTCACCGGCCCGGAGGCCGCCGACGTGGTCGACATCCGCTACCCGGTGGCCGAGAACATCCACCAGGTGGCGAAGGCCAAGGGCTCCAACCCCTCCGACGTCACCGTCGTCGTGCTCGACCGGCCGCGTCACGAGACGCTGGTCGACGAGATCCGCTCGACCGGTGCGCGGATCAAGTTCATCAGCGACGGCGACGTCGCCGGCGCGATCATGGCGGCCCGTTCCGACACCGGCATCGACCTGCTGCTCGGCATCGGCGGCACCCCGGAGGGCATCATCACCGCCTGCGCGATGAAGGCGCTCGGCGGCACCATCCAGGGCCGGCTCTGGCCGACCGACGACGCCGAGCGTGCGCGCGCGATCGACGCCGGCCACGACCTCGACCCCGATCACGTGCTGACGACCGACACGCTCGTGACCGGCGACGACTGCTTCTTCGTCGCGACCGGCATCACCGACGGCGAGCTGCTCCGCGGCGTCCGCTACCGCGCCGGCGGCGCGATCACCCAGTCGCTGGTGATGCGCTCGCGCAGCGGCACGATCCGCACCATCACCTCCGAGCACCAGCTGCACAAGCTGCGCGGCTTCTCCTCCATCGACTTCGACTGAGCTCCCCGACCGGCGCGGTCACCGGGGCTCGACGGCGAGCCGCGCGGCCAGCGCCGCGAAGGTCGCCGCGAACGTCCGTCGTACGGCGCGCAGCACGCGCGGCCGCTGCAGCACCCGGTCGCGAACGACGGCAGCGCACACGCCGTAGCCGGCGAAGACGACGAACGTCATCACCATGAACACCCCGCCCAGCGCGAGCATCGACGCCACCGCGCCGTCGCCTGCCGGCACGAACTGCGGCAGGAAGGCGACGAAGAAGATCGTGAGCTTCGGGTTGAGCAGGTTGAGGGTGATGCCGGCGCCGAGCACCCGCCACGCCGAGCCGCCGCCACCGCTGCCGCTGCCACGGCCCGCGTCCGCCACGGACAGCGCGCCGGTGTCGCGCCAGGTCGCCCACGCCATGTAGAGCAGGTAGGCCACGCCGGCGTACTTCACGACGCCGAAGGCGACGCCGCTGGCGTGCAGCAGGGCGGCGAGCCCGGTCAGCGCCGCCACCAGGTGCGGGACCGCGCCCAGCACGCCGGCGAAGGCGGCGAGGACGCTGGCGCGCGCGCCCCGCGTCAGTCCAGCGGCGATGGCGTACAGCGCGCCGGTGCCAGGGGTCGCGACGATCACCAGCGAGGTGACCAGGAACGAGGTCGTCACGAGCAGGCAGACCATCGCCGGGCCCGGAACTCATCGCCCGTCTGCCACCTGCCGCCAGCGGGTACCCCAGACGAGTGGACGAGACCTCCATCGAGTTCGTCGGCACGGCGACCTGCATCCTGCGGCTGGGGCCGTTCACCCTGCTCACCGACCCCAACTTCCTGCACCGGGGCCAGTACGCCTATCTCGGCAAGGGACTGTTCTCGCGCCGGCTGACCGACCCGACGCTGCAGCCGACCGAACTCCCTCCGCTGGACGCCGTCGTGCTGTCCCACCTCCACGGCGACCACTTCGACCGCGTGGCCCGCCGCGAGCTCGACCGCGACCTGCCCGTGCTCACCACCCCCGCCGCGGCCCGCCGCCTGCACCAGTGGGGCTTCGGCCGCGCCGAGGGGCTGCGGACCTGGGAGACGACCGTGCTGGAGGACGGCGAGTGGCGGCTGGAGATCACCTCGATGCCCGGCGTGCACGGGCCGGGCCCGGTCAAGGCGCTGATGCCGCCGGTGATGGGCAGCGTCCTGGAGCTGCGCCGCGGCTCGGAGCCGCCGCACCGCACCTATCTCAGCGGCGACACGCTGCACCGGCCGTGGCTGCGCGAGGTGGTCGAGCGCACCGGTCCCCTCGACGCCGCGGTGCTGCACCTCGGCGGCACCCGGGTGCTCGGCATCCTGCTCACCATGGACGCCACCCAGGGGGCCGACCTCACCGAGCTGCTCGGCGCCGGCGTCACGCTGCCGATCCACCACGGCGACTACGGCGTCTTCCGCTCGCCCGTCGAGGACTTCCACGCCACGTGTGCCGACCGTGGCCTGACGGCGGTACGACGCCTCGGCCGCGGCGAGCGCGCGTCGCTGCGGCCCTGAGCCGGCTGTCAGGCCGTCAGGCCGTCTCGACGACGCTGAGGTGCGCCGGGCCGGAGGTGCGGCTCTGCGTGAGCAGCGCGTCGGTGACCACGTCGAGCACCCGCGGGTCGACCGCCATCCCGATGTGGGAGGCGCGCACCTCGGTCGCGGTGCCCTGGGGGTCGACGCACGCGCGCCAGTCGACGATCCCGTCACGACGGGAGTAGACGTTGGTCATCCGCACGTCGGGCCGGAGCGGCTCCTGCGACTCGGTGAAGCTCAGGTTGGCGCACTCCCCCGCCACGCAGTCGGTCGACATCACGCCGGGCAGCCCGGCGTCGCTGAGCCGGGTCAGCAGCTGCACGCCGCGGGTCAGGACCGAATGGTGTGCGGCGGGCGCCCGCATCGGGCTGCCCATCGTCACGATCCCGGCCACGAGGTCGGGACGGCGCGCCGCCAGGCCGCGGGCGATCATGCCGCCGAGGCTGTGCCCCACCAGCTGCACCCGGGAGTCGCGGCGCTCGGCGAGCTGCTCGAGCCGCGCCTCGATCGTCAGCGCGGAGGTGAGGGTGCAGCCGACGTTGGCGTGGATCTGGGACCGGTAGGTGCGGAAGCCGCGCTCCCGCAGCTCGCTGCCCATCGCCCGGAGGGTCCAGTCCCCGGCGAGGAAGCCGGGAATGAGCACCACCGGCTCGGCCGCGCGCGCCGCCGCCCGGGCCGCGTACGGCGTACGGCGGCGGTGGCGTCGTACGGCGCCGCGCCGGACGGCGAACCGGCCGGCCTCGGTCACCACGCTGCCCTCGCGCAGCAGCGCTGCGAGTGCCGGCGGGCCGTAGCCCTCCGGCAGCAGCCAGGGCGCCAGGGTGTTGCTCACGTCACAGACGGTACCCAGTTGACACGCCAACCAGACGGGTTTGGGCACACTGGAAGGCATGTCGAGCCGTCCGCGTCCCTCAGGATCGTCCGAAGTGACCATCTCCGATGAGCTGCTCGCGCCAGTGACGCCCGACGTCGAGCTGTGCTACCAGACCTTCGGCGACCCCGACGACGACCCGCTGCTGCTGGTCATGGGGCTCGGCGGGCCGATGACCTGGTGGCCGCACGACCTGTGCGTCCAGCTCGCCGAGGCGGGCTTCCACGTCATCCGCTACGACAACCGCGACGCGGGTCGGTCGAGCCGCGCGCGAGGCCGGGTGCGCAACGGTCAGCTGGTGCGTGCCTTCTGCGGCGCGCGGACCCGTGCGCCCTACGGGATCCCCGACCTCGCGGGCGACGCGTTCGGCCTGCTGGACCACCTCGGCCTCGCCTCCGCCCATGTCGCCGGCATCTCGATGGGCGGCATGGTCGCCCAGACGATGGCGATCGAGCAGCCCGGGCGCGTGCGCAGCCTGGTCAGCATGATGTCCACGACCGGCCGCCGTGCCGTCGGCTGGCAGAGCCCGGCCCTGCTGCCCACGCTCCTCGCCCCCCGCGGCGACCGGGACGCCTACATCCGGCGGGCGCTGATGGTCTGGAAGGTGATCGGCTCGCCCGGCTTCCCCCAGTCGGAGGACGAGCTGCGCAAGCGGGCCGGCGACACCTGGGACCGCGGCATCGACCAGGCCGGGGTGATGCGGCAGATGCTCGCGGTCGTCACCCAGAGCGACCGCACCCGCCGGCTGGCGGAGGTGCGGGTGCCGACCCTGGTGATGCACGGCCTCGACGACCGGATGGTGCACGTCTCGGGCGGCCGGGCCACCGCGCGGGCGATCCCGGGCGCGGAGCTCGTCCTGGTGAACGGCTGGGGCCACGACCTGCCGGTGGAGCTGTTCGAGACGTTCACCCGCAACATCCGGCGGACCGCCGACCGGGCACGCTGAGCGACCACGCCACCGCCCGGCTCCACTGCCCGGCGCGGACGCCGGCACGGTCAGCCCCCTGCGGCGACCTCCGCCTCGGCGATCCGGCCGGCGTGCTCCCGGTCGACGGTGAGGTTCTCGCCGGTGGCCGGGTCGAAGAGGTGGATCCGGCGCCCGTCGACCCAGATCTCGGCCTCCTCGCCCTCCTTGATCCGGCTGGCGCCGTCGAGCGAGACCACCATCTGGGTGCGCATCGCCTCGCCGTCGAGCTCCTGCTCGAGCTCGTGGAGCTGGCGCTTCACCTCGTCCGGCGACTCGAACGGGATGTAGGCGTAGGTCTCGTTGCCGAGCCACTCGACCACGTCGACCTTGGCCCGGAACGTCGACCCGCTCCGCCGCTCCTCGGGTGCCAGCGAGGCGTCCTCGAAGTGCTCGGGCCGGATGCCGGCGATCAGCAGGCCCCGGTCCTTGGCTCGCGCCGCGTTGTCCGCGGGGATCTCGACGCTGCCGAACGGCAGCTTGACGCTGTTGCCCTCGACGGTGGCCGGGAGGAAGTTCATCGGCGGCGAGCCGATGAAGCCGGCGACGAACAGGTTGCCGGGGTTCTCGTAGAGCTCGCGCGGGGTCGCCAGCTGCTGGAGGATGCCCCGCTTGAGCACCGCGACGCGGTCGCCGAGCGTCATCGCCTCGGTCTGGTCGTGGGTGACGTAGACGGTGGTGATGCCGAGCCGCTTCTGCAGTCGCGCGATCTCGGTGCGCATCTGGCCGCGGAGCTTGGCGTCGAGGTTCGACAACGGCTCGTCGAAGAGGAACGCGTCGGCCTTGCGCACGATCGCGCGACCCATCGCGACCCGCTGCCGCTGGCCACCGGACAGGTTGCCGGGCTTGCGCTCGAGGTGCTCGGTGAGCTCCAGCGTCTCGGCGGCGTCGCGGACCAGCCGGTCCACCTCGTCATTGGACATCTTCGCCAGGCGCAGCGGAAACGCGATGTTCTCGTAGACGCTGAGGTGCGGGTAGAGCGCGTAGTTCTGGAACACCATGGCCAGGTTGCGGTCGCGCGGCGCGAGGTCGTTGACCCGCCGCTCGCCGATCAGCATCTCGCCGGAGGTGATGTCCTCCAGGCCGACGATCATCCGCAGCAGGGTCGACTTCCCGCAGCCCGACGGCCCGACCAGGATCATGAACTCCCCGTCGGCGACGTCGATCGAGACGTCGTTCACGGCCGGGAAGCCGTCGCCGTACTTCTTGACGATGTTGTTCATCGTGATGGCGGCCATGGATACCTATCCCTTCACCGCGCCGGACGTCAGGCCGGCGACGATCTTGCGTTGGAAAATCAGGACGATGACGATGATCGGGATCGTCGCGATGACGGCCGCCGCGGCGAGCAGCGACGCCGGCCGGTTGAACGGGTCGGAGCCGACGAAGAAGGCCAGCGACGCCGGAATGGGCCGCGCGGCCTCGGTCGAGGTCAGCGAGATGCCGAACACGAAGTCGTTCCAGGCGAAGAAGAAGGTCAGGATCGCCGCGGTGAAGACGCCCGGGGCGGCCAGGGGCACGATGACCTTGCGGAAGGCCTGCCACGACGTGGCCCCGTCGACCTGGGCGGCCTGCTCCATCTCCCACGGGATCTCCCGGAAGAAGGCGGACAGCGTCCAGATCGCCAACGGGAGGGTGAACGACATGTAGGGGATGATCAGGCCGGGCCAGGTGTCGTAGATGCCGAAGGTGCGCCACATGTCGAAGAGCGGCCCCACCAGCGACACGACGGGGAACATCGCGATCGCGAGCGCCATCGAGAGCACCAGCTTCTTGCCGCGGAACTCCAGCCGGGCGATCGCGTACGCCGCCAGGGTCGCCACCATCACCGACAGCAGCGTCGCGATCAGGCTGATGCCGATCGAGTTGCGGATGGCCTTGAGGAACTGGTCGTTGTCGAGCACCGCCTCGTAGTTGTCCCACCCGGCGAACGTCCCGTCACTGGGGAAGAACCCGGGGTTGCCCACCGTGATCGACGCCTCGTCCTTGAAGGACATCGAGATGATCCACGCCACGGGCAGCAGGCACCACAGCAGGATCAGGACGACCCCGACCACCATTCCGAGCTTCTTCATCTGCTCATCCCTCCTGCCGGGCCTGCGCCAGGTCGACGCGGAAGGCCTTGATGATCAGCCAGGCGATCAGCAGCACGGACAGGAACAGCAGCACCGAGAGTGCCGACCCCATCCCCAGCTGGAACTGCTCGATGGTCTGGCGGTAGGTGAGGAAGCTGATCGACTGGGTGTCCTCCGCGCCGTTGGTCATCACGAAGATGTTGTCGAAGATCCGGTAGGCGTCCAGCGCGCGGAACAGGATGGCGACCATGATCGCCGCCCGCATGTTGGGGATGATCACCTTCCACAGCCGCTGCCACCAGGTGGCGCCGTCGACCTTCGCGGCCTCGACCATGTCCTCGCTGACCTGCGCGAGACCGGCGAGGAGCAGCAGCGACATGAACGGCGTCGTCTTCCAGATCTCCGAGATGCAGATCGCGATCACCGCCGGCGTCGTCTCGCCGAACCAGTTGAAGTCCTGGCCGATGAACGGCAGCCAGCCGTTGACGAAGCCGTTCTGGTAGGAGAAGGCGAACTGCCAGGTGAAGCCGGAGACGACGGTGATGATGCCGTAGGGGATCAGGATCGAGGTGCGCACGACCCCGCGGGCGAAGATCAGCCGGTGCATCACCAGCGCGAAGATGAACCCGATCACGAGCTCGATCGCCACCGTCACGACCATGTAGAGCACCGTGATCCCGGTGGACTTCCAGAACAGCCCGTCGGTCAGCGCCGTCAGGTAGTTCTCGAGCCCGACGATCTGGCGCTCGTCGGGCGCCGTCAGCGAGTAGTCGTAGATCGACAGCCACAGCGCCCGGAGCATCGGGAAGGCGGTGACGATCAGCATCAGGATGATCGCGGGTGCGACCAGCTTCTGCCCGAGCCGGTTCTCCGCCCTCGTGCGGTCGCTGGGATCCGGCTTCTTCCTGGCCGGCAGCGCGGAGGCCGGCACGCTCGTCGAGGTCACAGCAGCGCCTTCCCTTCAAGAACGGCCTTCACGTACTCGGCCGACTCCTCCGGCGTCGTCTCCGGGGAGACCGACTCCGGTGAGTGCCAGGTCTCCTGCAGCGCGCCGGAGATCATGGCGTAGAACGCGCTCTTCGGTCGCGGACCGCCCTCGTCGACGCTGGTGCGGAACAGCTCGATCAGGTCCTTCGGGTAGTCGCCGCTCTCCGCCACCTGGTCGTAGGCGGAGTTGGTCGACGGCATCAGCCCGTGCTCCATCGCGAGGTCGACCTGCACGTCCGTGCTGGTGATGCAGCGGGCCGCCTCCATCGCGAACTCCGGGTGCTCGGAGAAGGCGCCCACACCGATGTCGATGCCACCCACCGGCGGCGCCGACGGCTCGCCCTCGACCGTGCGCGGGTAGCGCGCCCAAGCGAGGTCCTCGAACGCCTTCTCGTTGGCCGGGCCGCCGGACTCGCCCACCAGGCCCTCGTAGTTCTTGTAGACGAACGTCCAGTTCACCATGAACTCGCCGGGGCCCTGCTCGGGGAACATCGGGCCGAGGACGGTGCCCTCGTTGGACACGGAGAGGTCGGGCTGAGCCGCCTCGGAGTCGGCGAGCTTCTTGATCACCGCGGCCGCCTCGCGCCCCGCCTCCGAGTCGATCTCGACCGTGGCGTCACGGCCCTCCTCGGTGTCGGAGATGATCTGGCCGCCGGCACCCTCGATGAGCGCGTTGAGCCACACGACGTAGCCCTCGTACTTGTTGGCCTGCACCCCGACCGTGCCGCCGTTCTGGGCGGCTCCCTCGATGATCTGGTCCCAGGTGACCTCCTGCATCTCCTGCTCGCTGAGGCCGGCGGCCTCGGCGAGCGACTCGCGGTACCAGAGCACCTGGGTGTTGGCCCAGAGCGGGATCGCGTAGACCTCGTCGTCCCAGACCACCGTCTCCGCCGCGCCGCGGAGGTAGTCGCCGTTCTCGTCGGTGATCTCCTCGGCGAGGTCCTCGGGGATCTCCTGCAGCCAGCCCGCGTTGGCGAACTCGGCCACGAAGACCGGGTCGAGGTTCATCAGGTCGGTCGAGGAGTCCTCGGCGGCGAGCCGTCGGGCGAGCTGCACCCGCTGGTCGGTCGCGCTCGACGGGAGCTGCCGGACGCGGATGTCGTAGTCGTCGGTGCTGCACTTCTCGGCGTACCGCTCGAAGACCGGCACCCCGTCGGGGTTGACGTACCAGTTGAGCTCGGGCTTACCGGAGCCGCCGCACGCGGAAAGGGTCCCCGCGGCCAGGGCGGCGACGGCCGCGAGGGCCACGGCCCTGCCGCGACGCCGCGTCGTGCCCGTGCTCCCGGAGGCAGTGGGACCACACCTCCGGCCTGGTGTGGCGCTTCTCGTGGTCATCGACCAGATCACTCCCTCCGAGGTGTGGCGTGTGCCACAAGTGCTACCGCAGTGCGCGGCCTTTGTCCATGACCGGCGAGCGGCTGGTACCCCGTGACGCCACTCACCAGACCCCGTAGGTTGCGGCCATGGCGCTCCACCTCGTCGCCGCCCGCACCGATCCGGCGCTGTTCCGGCTGCCGTGGTCGCAGCGGCTGGCCGAGTGGGACGACCGCCACGTGGTTCCACTGCCCCTCGGTCTCTCCCGCCACGTGGTGCGGGTGGTGCAGGTCAACCGCCAGTTCCTGGCGGTCAAGGAGACCGACGAGGCGATCGCGCTGCGGGAGTACCACCTGCTGCGGGAGCTCCAGCGCCTGGGCCAGCCGTGCGTCGTACCGCGCGGGGTGGTCACCGGCCGCGTCTCTCCCGACGGCGAGCCCCTGCCCGCCGCGCTGCTCACCGAGCACCTGCACTACTCGCTGCCCTACCGCACCGTCTTCCAGCACGGGCTCCGGACCGAGCAGGTGCCGGTGCTGATCGACGCCCTGGTGGTCCTCCTGGTCCGGCTGCACCTCGGCGGCTTCTACTGGGGCGACGTGTCGTTGTCGAACGCCCTGTTCCGACGGTCCGCGAGCGGGTTCGCGGCCTTCCTCGTCGACGCCGAGACCGGCGAGCTCCGCTCGAGCATCTCCGACGCGATGCGGGAGCACGACGTCACGGTCGGCACCGAGAACATCTTCGCCGAGCTCATGGACCTGGCCGCGAGCGGCGAGACCGAGGGCGAGCTCGACAGCCACGCGGTCATCGACCAGCTCGTCGAGCGCTACCACGCCCTGTGGAACGAGCTGACCGCCGCCGAGGAGTTCGGCGTCGACGAGTGGTACCGCATCGAGCAGCGGATCGGTCGGCTCAACGACCTCGGCTTCGACGTCGACGAGCTCGACGTGCTCAGCGAGTCCGACCGGGTGCGCATCCAGCCCAAGGTGGTCGAGGCCGGCCACCACCGCCGGGAGCTGCAGGAGCTGACCGGGCTGCGGGTCGAGGACAGCCAGGCCCGCCGGCTGCTCAGCGACCTCGCCGCCTTCACGGCTGCGAACGGCCTCGGCGACCACGACCGGCAGCTCGTCGCCCAGCGGTGGCTCACCACGATCTACACGCCGATCGTGGAGCTCCTCCCCGGCGACCTCGCCCGCAAGCTGGAGCCGGCGCAGTACTTCCACGAGGTGATGGAGCACCGCTGGTACCTCTCGGAGCGGGCCGGGCGCGAGATCGACATCTTCGAGGCCGCGGCCGACTACATCCGCACGGTGCTGCCCCACCGGCCACCGGACGCGCCCGGCGACATCCGCTGACCGCGAACGGTGCTCACGGTCGTCCGCGGACGTCGAACTCGAACGCGACGCGCTGTGCGCTCCGCGCTCCCGCCAGGACCAGCGCCCACAACAGCAGCCTCGCCTTGACCGGCGGCAGCCAGCCGGCCGGCACCGCCCCGCGCCCGACCAGGTCGACCTCCGAGCCGGGATAGCCGTACAGCGCCCGCCCCGTGGGCCCGGAGCCGGTGCGCGAGGCGAAGACGACGGGCAGCATCGCCGCGGCCCGGCCCACCGCGTCGGCCATCGCCGCCGAGACGTGACCGGCCCCGAAGCCGGCGACGACCACACCGTCCGGCCGGTCGAGCCCGTCGGGCCCGTCCGGCCCCGAGCCGGTGACCAGGTCGAGCAGCTCGCCGCGGTCCCCCAGCCACGTCGTCAGCAGCGGGACCCGCGGCAGCGGCTGCTCGAGCCGCCCCGCCAGGTCCGGCAGCGGGATCGCGCCCGACCGGCCGGCCGGGACGCCGTACACGACCTCGGCCTCGACGTGCCGCCCGATCGGGCCGAAGACCGGCGAGCGGAAGGCACCGGTCGACATCGAGTCGGTCTTGGCGACCCACCGGGCCTGGTGCACCTCGTCGTCGAACACCACGAGCACGCCGCGCTCCCGGGACGTCGACGCCAGCGCCGCCCGCACGGCCGCCAGCAGGTTCGCGGGACCGTCGGCCCCGGGACTCTGCGGCGAGCGCATCGCACCCGTCACGACGAGCGGCTCCGGGCGGTCCCAGAACAGGTCGAGCAGGTAGGCGGACTCCTCGAGCGTGTCCGTCCCCTGCGTGAGTACGACGCCCGCCGCTCCGGCGTCGACCGCGTCCCGCGCCCAGCCGAGCGCCGCGAGGACCGTCCTCTCATCGAGCGACCCGCTCGGCAGCATCGCCAGCGTCTCGGCGCGAATGTCGGCCGACGCGCCGATCGCGGGCACGGCCTGGACGAGGAGCTCGGCGGTGAGGCTGGGGGCCACGGCGCTCCCGTCGGCCGAGGTCATCGCGATGGTGCCGCCGAGGGCGCCGATCGCCACGGTGGGCGTGCTCATGCGCCCAGCATCCCGCAACGGGTGCACCGGCCTCCCGTCAGGCAGTCGCCCGTTGCAGCCCGAGCCGGTCCCGGACGGCGAGAGCCGCCGCCCGGCCGGCGCGGTTGCCGCCGATCGTGCTGGCCGACGGTCCGTAGCCCACGAGCTGCACCCGCGGGTCGCGCGCGGCGGTCACCGCCGTCTGCACGTCGGCACCGCCCTCCAGCAGCGCGATGCCGCCGTGCTCGCTGCGGAGCCGCAGCGGCGCGAGGTGCCCGACGGCGGGCCGGAACCCGGTGGCCCACAGGATCACGTCCGCGGGCTCGAAGGCGCCGTCGGCCCAGCGCACGCCGTCGGGCTCGATCCGGTCGAAGGCCGGGCGGCGCCGGTCGTAGGCGCCGAGCCGGGCGGCCTCCTGCTCTTGGGGCCGCAGGGCCAGGCCGGTGACGCTGACGACGCTGGCCGGCGGCAACCCCTCGCGCACCCGCCGGTGCACGAACGCGATCGCCTCCCGGCCGGCGTCCTCGTCGAAGTCCTCCCGCCAGACCGGCTCCCGCCTGGTCACCCACAGCACCTCCGTGCGGGACGCCAGCTCGCCGATGAGCTGCACGGCGGACGCGCCGCCGCCGACCACCACGACCCGCCTGCCGTCGAAGTGATCGGCGCCGGGGTAGTCGGCGGTGTGCAGCTGCTCGCCGCGGAAGGACGCGGCTCCGGGGTAGTGCGGCACGAACGGCTGCGACCAGGTCCCGGTGGCGTTGACCAGCGTGCGGGTCGTCCAGGTGCCTCCGGAGGCGTGCACCACGAGCAGGTCGCCGTCGCTGGTGACCCGGTCCACGCGGACGGGCCGCACGACGGGCAGCCGGCGCTCGGCCTCGAACCGGCCGAACCATGCGGGGACCACCTCGTTGGCCCGCTCGTGCGAGCGGCCCGGTGCCGGCGCGCTCGGCAGGTCGGCGACCCCGTGCACGTCGTCCATCGTCAGCGAGTCCCACCGGTGCTGCCAGGCCCCGCCGGGCCGCTCGTTGTCGTCGAGCACCACGTGCTCCACGCCCAGCCGGGCGAGGTGGTACGACGCCGACAGGCCGGCCTGGCCCGCTCCGATCACCACCGCGTCGTACACGGAGGGGGAACGCTCGCCGGGTGCGGACTATGCCCGCGCCGGTCATCCGGCGGTGGCGGCACCCTTCGGCTTCTGCGCCACGACGACGTAGTTCTTCGGCATCCCGCCGTCGGTGTACTTCCAGTGCGTCTCGGCGTCGGCGTAGAACCGCGACAGCCGGCCGGCCAGCCAGCGGGTGAAGAGGATCGTGGGCGCCACCGTGAGGGCGCGCTTCCTGCCCACGCCCAGCGCGCGGACCGCGCCGAGGTCGGCCGGCAGGTGCCCGTGCATCATCTTGAACTGGTAGGCGACGGTCCCGAAGTAGCCCTCGAGCCACTCGATCCGCATGATCTCGAAGCCGGCCTCCTCGAACAGCCGGCGCAGCGCGAACTGGGTGTAGCGGTAGAAGTCGTAGGGGACCTGGTGCTCGGGGAAGAACAGCGGCACCGAGCAGAACAGCCGCCCGCCCGGCTTGAGCACCCGGTGCAGCTCGGCGAGCGCCCGGTCGGGCTCGGGCAGGTGCTCCATGACCTGGTTGAAGACGACCCGGTCGAAGCGCTCGTCCTCGACCGGGATGTCGGTGATGTCGCAGACGTAGTCGAGCGGCGCGTAGTCGGTGCCGAGCTGGGCGAAGTCGGCCGCCTCGTACTGGGCGTGCTTGAAGAGCTTGCGGTACGGCGATCGCCCGGCGCCGGCGTCGAGGACCAGCATCCCGGGGCGGGTGCCCTTCGCGAACCGCTGCATCTGCCGCTTCAGCTGGACGCGTGAGGCGTTCACGTACTTCTTGCTGCGGGTGCTGCGCCGAGCCATCCGAGTCCCATCGTCCGCGTGTCGAGCCGCCGTCCCGGGATCGTAACGTTCCCCCGATGGGGATCGTTGGGAGGCAGTGGGGTAAACATTGAGGGATCGTTCTGGCTTTTTGCCCGAAAGGGCGCAGAGTGGTCTTCCGGGGGGAACGAACAGATCCGAATACTTGGGAATGGGGTCCCGTGAACGTCCGTCTGCTTTTCACCGCTCTCCTGATCAGCCTGGGGCTGGTCGCGGTCCCGGTGCCGCCGGCGCAGGCCGCTGAGTACATCTGGAACTACTCGGCCAACACCGGCGCCACCTACGTGAAGGCCGTCGGAGGCACCATCACCTCCGACGCCACGGCCCAGTCCTCCGTCAGCGGCGGCGGCACCGAGCCCAAGTCCTCCTCCAACAGCACGCTGGCCGCCAACGTCGGCACGCTCCTGCGCGCCGGTGCGGTGGAGTCGCGGACGTCCGCGGAGAAGACCGACGAGTCCGGCGGCACCACCCTCCGGTCCTTCGCCCGGACCGCGAACCTCCGCCTGCTCAACGGCCTGATCACCGTCGACGCCATCGAGACCAACGTCGCGACCGTCGGCAAGTCCGACGGGACCGCCTCGGCCACGGGCAACTCGCAGCTCCTCGGCATCCACATCATCGGCGTGGACCTGCCGGTCCGGATCCCGCAGAACTACAGCGTGACCATCCCCGGCGTCGCCAACATCAGCCTCAACTACATGGCGCACGTCTCGACGCCCGAGCTGACGGCGACCCGCGCCTGGGCGATCGGGGTCCAGCTCCTGGAGGCCCGCGACGGCTTCTCGGCCGGCACCACGATCATCGTCAACCCGGTCAACCAGTACCTCCAGGAGGCGGTGCCGTCCAACGGCGCACGCCTCGCCGGGTTCGCCTACGGCACCCGCGTCCAGGCCAAGGTCGGCGACCAGATCAAGGTCGTGAGCGACCCGACGGCCTACATCGCCACGCCCTACGGCTCCAGCAACGGCAACACGCAGCGCAACACCACGGCGACGGTCAACATCCCGAGCCTGCTCAACACCGGTGCGGTCACGTCCACGACGACGTCGAGCAAGGACGGCCTCGACGCCACGGTCACCAACACGCACAAGGTGGTCGGGCTCAACCTCCTCAGCGGGTTGATCAAGGCCGACGCGATCGAGGTGTCGGCGACCGGGCGGTACGTCAACGGCCAGTGGACCAGTGGGATGAAGATGACGGCCGTCAACCTGGTCGTCGCCGGACGGTCCATCCCGATCAACGTGTCTCCCAACACCTCGATCGACGTGGCCGGCCTGGGCAAGGTCGAGATCAACAAGCAGCAGACCGCTCCGGCACAGCGGATCAACCGGATCGACGGCATCAAGATCACCCTCGACACCGCGCGGGCCGGGCTGCCCGTCGGTGCGGTGATCGAGCTCGCCGTCGCGGCGACCGGGATCACGCCGCAGGGCTGATCGCCGACAGCATTCGTGGGGGGGGGGGGGGGGGGGGGGGGCCCCCCCCCGCCGGGCGCCCGGGGGCGTGGCGCGGGGCGCCCCCCGGGGCGGCCGGG